>DHJP01000154.1 GCA_002404395.1 Clostridiales bacterium UBA4717 | reverse complement strand
ACTTCGACCGTCAAATTCTCAAATTTAAAACTTTCTCCGGGCTCCGGCAGATGCCCCATCTCTTTAAGCACCCAGCCGTTGACGGTTTGCGGAAGATCGTCGTCGTCATCTGGCTCCATGTCAAAATGCTCAAACATGTCTATTACACGAGCGGATGCATCGACGGTGACGCTACCGTCCTCATTCTGCACAAATTGCTCTATGACCTCGTCATGCTCATCCCAAATGTCGCCGACGAGCTCTTCGATTATATCTTCAAGCGTGCATATTCCGAGTGTTCCGCCGAAATCATCAAGCACTACTGCCATATGCGCTTTTTCAAGCTGGAATTTCTTTAACAGATCCGAGATCTGCACGTGTTCCGAGACATAAAGCGCTTTTCCTATAGCGGAAGAGAAGTCGGTATTGCCTTTATGACGCATATAATAGAAATCTTTCTCGTGAAGTATTCCGATTATATTGTCGATAGAGTCTTTGTACACCGGCAGACGCGAGAAGCCGGTTTCGTAAAAGACTGCGGCAACTTCATCCATGGTTGCATTTTCGGGAATAGCCGAGATGTCAACTCTGGGAGTGATTATGTCCTTGACTTCCACGTCGTTGAATTCGATTGCAGAACGTATAAGCTCGCCCTCGTCCTCATCTATTCCGCCGTCATGCTGCGCTTCGTCTACCATGGTTATCAACTCGTCTTCGGTCATGCCGGTCTCGCCTTCAAAGCGGAAGAATTTCGACAACATGCGTTGCCAAAGATTGAGCAAAAAGGCAAGCGGGGTAAATACCACAACAAGTCCCTTGATCAGGGGATAGAATGCGTATGTGATCTTATCCGGTATCTCCTTGGCTATACGCTTCGGAGTGATCTCGCCGAACAGCAGGATTATCACGGTAAGTACGATAGTTGAAACCGTGGCACCGTTCTGGATTTTGAGCTGTTGCACAAACAATACGGTTCCGAGCGAAGCGGCAGAGAGATTTACGATATTGTTTCCGATAAGGATCGTAGAGATCAATTTGTCGTATTTTTCGAATAGATCCAGAATTTTTTGCGCGCGTTTGTCGCCGTCCTGTGCGGCGGTTTTCATTTTAATGCGATTGAAAGATAAAAATGCGGTTTCGGTGGCCGAGAAAAATGCCGATGCAATAACAAGAAATGCAATTATTACGATCGACAATATACTGTCGCCTTCCATATTATGTATGTGTCCTCCGTATGTAAAATAAATCGTTTTGCTTTTGTTAATGTAACCGTTTTGTTTTCGGCATACGATTACGGAGGTTCACACGGTTCGCACAGCGATGAATCGTCTTTGTACTTTGTGAAGATACATCGGTGGTGCGGAGCGGGTTTATCGCCCATACTGTTATTCACACACCTTTCAGGAATATATTACTTTTTATTATACACCATTTGAACGGAAATTGCAATAGTTGCAGTGAAATTTCATGTGTGGTAATTTTCACTGCAAATTTATATCGGATTTTGCATTTCACAGTTTATAAATGGAAACGACTTTTGAATTTGTTCATCACTGTGTAATATAACAGGTTTATACTTATAAAATATATTGTGTTTCGGACTGAATTGAAGGAACGGAGTGAAAGTTTAGTCCACATTAAGCGAGAGCTCAAGTTTCACTCAGTAATATTCCGAAAATGGGGCTTGCACGCTATCATCAGCGTTGTTAAATGGAAATCCACGTTTGCTTTTTGAGCCGCCTGCGGCGGCGTGAAGCTTATTATGAAAAAAATCAAACTCCGACCGGTTACGGTCATTCTGCTCGCGCTTACCCTTTTGTGGTGTGCGGTCATATTCGCTTTTTCTTCGCGTTCTGCCGATGAATCTACCGCAGACAGTGACGGCGTGACAAAACTGATCGCGACATTTGTTGATGAGCTGTTCGGCGTTGAAGTCAATTTCAGCTCATTTGTTATCAGAAAAGCCGCGCATATGACCGAATTTGCCGTGCTCGGCGTGCTCGCTTCGCTCACGCTTGCTTCTGCCGTCGGTCGGTTGAATAAACGCTATCTGTTGTTTTGCCTTGCGTTTTGCGTGCTTATAGCCTCACTTGATGAGCTGTCGCAGTTCTTGTCTCCGGGGCGTTCACCGCAGGTCAGGGATGTGCTTATTGATGCCTGCGGGGCGGCGGTCGGTATATTTATTGTAAAACTTGCAAACCGAATATATCTAAAAAATCAACTTCAAGAACGCGGTTAAACGCATTTTTGTATGCTCGTATCCATGAGTATGCGGGTTAATACAGAATTATATAAAAAGCAAAAGGCAACGGGATATTTCCCGTTGCCTTTACTTGCTTCGATCACGAATCAGTCTGCATAAACGCTGACTGCCTTACGGCCGCCTGCGATATGCTCGAACTTTACGGTTCCGTCAATAAGAGCGAAAAGCGTGTCGTCCTTACCGATACCGACATTGTTGCCGGGGTGAACGGCTGTGCCTCTCTGTCTGATGATGATGTTGCCCGCTCTGACAGCCTGACCGTCCGAACGCTTAACGCCGAGGCGTTTAGCTTCGCTGTCACGACCGTTCTTGGTCGAGCCGACGCCCTTTTTGTGAGCGAAGAACTGTAAGCTGAGTTTAAGCATTTTCTGCTGCACCTCCAATACCTGATAATTAAGTGTTTGCTTCATTCGGTTCTCCCGGGAGCCTTTCAACTACACACACATCAAGATAATCATAATACTCTTCAACAAGCTCCTCAAGCTGGTGATAATACGCAGCAAGCAGACCGCTGATCGCAAAGCTCACACATTCGTCGTCCGAAAAAGCCGGAAGCGCGGCAAGTGCGGTAAGCTTTACCGTTGTGGTATCTTCATCTATCACATAGTCGGCACGCGAACCGTATCCGACTTCGATCGTGTTGATGATAAGCATTGTCATTGAAGAAAGGGCGGCGCAGAGTACATCGTCTCCGGCATCCGCATACAGCGTGTGTCCCGTTTCCTCAAACCCGTAGAAAACTCCGTCCGATGTAAAGAAAGTTACTTTTGTCATAACAGACCGTATCTTTCAAGATCAGCCGATTGCGTTGATCTGTACCTTGGTGTAAGGCTGTCTGTGACCGATCTTCTTTTTCGAGTCTTTCTTGGACTTGTACTTAAGAATATGGATCTTCTTGCCCTTACCGTTCTTAACGACGGTTGCCTTGACCGTTGCACCCTCAACGTAGGGAGCTCCGAGTTTAAGACCGTCATCTGTGCAGACTGCAAGCACTTTGTCAAAGGTAATGGTTTCACCGTCAGCCGCGCCGAGCTTTTCTACAAAAACTACGTCGCCTTCGGCTACTTTGTACTGCTTTCCGCCCGTTACGATTATTGCGTACACGAAAAGCACCTCACTTTCATTATGTCTCGCTGTTAAGGTGCTCACAAGCTGAGCTTTCACCTTTTCCATGCGGCATATCATTATACCATTTCCGACCTGAGCTTGTCAATAGTTTTTTGAAAAAACGCACGCTTGCTGTCAAAAAAACTACGTGATTCTGCTTTTTGCGGATAGGCTATCCTATTCCGTTTTGCAGTTTTGCCGCTCTGAGCGTGTTTTCAAGCAGCATTGTAATGGTCATCGGTCCGACCCCTCCCGGTACGGGGGTTATGTATGATGCCTTAGGCTCTACGCTTGCAAAATCCACGTCGCCGGTGAGCTTGCCGTCCGGGCGGCGGTTCATTCCCACGTCTATGACGACCGCTCCCTCTTTTACCATATCTCCGGTAATGAAGTCGGCTTTGCCGATCGCGACGACCAGAATATCTGCGGTTTTGGTTACTTCGGCAAGATTCTGAGTGCGGGAATGGCATATCGTGACCGTGCCGTTTGCATGGAGCAAAAGCATTGCCATAGGTTTGCCGACAATGTTGCTTCTGCCGACAATAACACAGGTACGCCCCGAGGGATCAATTCCGCTTTCGCGCAAAAGTTCCATTACGCCTGCCGGTGTGCAGGGAAGAAAATTATAATCGCCGAGCATTATCCTGCCGACATTGACTTCCGAGAAGGCATCTACGTCTTTGGCCGGATCTATTGCGTCAATAACGGTTTTATCGTGAAGGTGCTTCGGCAGAGGAAGCTGTACCAGGATCCCGTTAAGCTTCGGATCCTTATTGAGCTTTTCTATAAGCGCAAGCAATTCATTTTCGGAGGTGTCCTCGGAAAGTTCATGGACCTCCGAATAGATACCGACCTCTTCGCAGGCGCGGTGCTTGTTTCTTACGTAGACTTTGGAGGCGGGATCGTTTCCGACGATCACAACCGCAAGTCCGGGCTTGATGTTTTGCGCTTCAAGCGCCTTGACCGACTCCGCAATACGCGTCCTGACGCGCGCGGCTATTTCTTTTCCGTTGATAATAATTGCCACTGATCTGCTCCTTCCGAGACCGCTTAATCGGCATTGCTGCCGCTTTGATCCGATGTGCTCTCATTCTTTGAATAAATGCTTTCATACGGTACTTCATCAAGCTTTTTGCGTTTTGCTTTCAATCCGAAGATTATCATAAGTGCAAGTCCCGAGAGGAAGCAAAGAAAACCGAGCAGACTTGAAACGCGTATATCCGAGATATAGAGGCTGTCCGAACGAAGCATTTCAATGAAGGTCCTGCCGAGTCCGTACCAGGTCAGATAAAACAGCACTATCTGACCGTCATATTTTTTAAGTCTGTCGACCACAAGCAGTATCAGGATAAGTCCGATGAGATTCCACAGCGACTCAAGCAAAAAAGTCGGCATGGTATGTCTGACAAACTCGCTTCCGTCAGCGCGTATATCCATTCTGAGAAAGCTGTTCTCGTAAAGTGCGATCTTGTCGGGATTGTAGCCGTATGCCTCGGCATTTACGAAATTTCCCCATCTGCCGATCACCTGACCGAGCATTGCGCAGGGAGCGATAATGTCAAGCATGGCGGGAAAAGATTGCTTTTTTATGCGACATACGGTGAATACCGTAATTATTCCGGCAATCAGTCCTCCGTATATCGCTAGCCCGCCGTTCCATATGGCTATTACATCATAGAAGCTGTGATATGAGCCGCCTGAGAAAATAACATAGTACAGTCTCGCGCCGATCACGCCGAAAATAATAGTGTATATTCCATAGTCAAGCATGGAATCGACGCTGATCCCGACCTTTTTGGCACGCCTGCAGGCAAGCGTGAATCCGGCGATCATTGCAAATGCGATGATTATGCCGTACCAACGGATCTCAAGCCCGAAAACCGAAAAGGCAATCTTGTCGATCCTCATTTCACCTATCCCAAGTCCGGGAAAAGATATGAAATTAACAGTATTCATGCTTCGAATATCCTTTCTTGGTATGTCGGTCCGATACACGCATTCCGACTCCGTGCTCAGGGCGTATATGCCGCACCTTTTTGACCGATATTGTCAAAATTTTTCACGCGTCCGCACTCGAAATCGCAGAGCGTTCCCGCAAATCATTTTTTCAGCGGGAGCACGGCAGCGAGTGAGCAAGCCGACTCTTTGAACAACTCATTTACAAATTTTATTACTTCATCGTACCTGATGTCAGACAGCGCTTTGACATAGTCGAACACCGTAGCGCCGTCGAAGATGAAGGACAAAAATTCGTTTGCGATATCGTCGGTGGAGTCAAACAGACCCACAAAGGAGGCAAGCTTCACG
Source organism: Clostridiales bacterium UBA4717 (assembly GCA_002404395.1). Lineage (GTDB taxonomy): Bacteria > Bacillota > Clostridia > Oscillospirales > CAG-272 > UBA4717. Next base: position 10,193 of record DHJP01000154.1, on the reverse strand, counting down.
CGCTTGGCGATTTCAAATTCGCTTTCGGGCAGCGGAGCCTGCTTTATCTCTTTTATATATTTGAGAAAATACTCATATACACGGCGCGGTTCGCGGCTGCGTCCGTCTATCGACATAAACGAGAAGCTGCGGTTGTGTTCATACTCGCAGTTCAGACCGGGTTGCACGAGTCCGCTCTCGTACAGCTCGTTGTAAAACCGCGAGGTTTTGCCGAAAAGCATTTTTATCGCAATATCCGCAACGGCGCTTTTTCTGAGTCTCACGCTCGGATCTTCGCTGATTTCAATATCTTTTACACCGATCGCAAACATCGGCGAAGCGACTTCAAGGTGCGCCTCGGCATATTCGGAGGCAACATTTGCAGGTTCGCTCGGATATTCTCTGATGATCTTTTGTTTGGGCGCTTCGACCAGGATCCTGTCGCAGATCTCGCAGACCCGTTCGGCTTCGGCGCGTCCGCATACGCAGAGCGCCATATTGTTGAGGTTATAGAAAATATTGTAGCAGGAATACAAAAGCTCGGGGGTGATCTCGGATATGGATTCGACGGTTCCTGCAACATTGATCTTAACGTTGTGTTTTTGATACAGCGCACCGAGCAGCTCATAGTACAGCCGGCTTCCCGGGTGATCGTCGTACATTTTGATCTCCTGCGCAATTATTCCTTGCTCTTTCTGCACGTTTTCACGGGTGAAATACGGATGTGTGACAAAGTCAAGCAGTATTTCAAGCGATTCATAAAGCTTATCGGTGCAGGAAAACAGGTATGCAGTTATATTGTTTGAGGTATACGCGTTTGCGCAGGCACCGGTTTTTGCAAAACGCAGAAAAACATCCTCGCCGTTTTCGCTTTCAAACATTTTGTGTTCAAGAAAGTGCGCTATTCCGTCCGGCACGCAGGTGAAATCCCGATCGCCTTCAAGCTTGAATTTGTTATCAAGCGAGCCGTACTTGGTGGCAAAAAGCGCATATGTGCAGGACATATTTTTCGGGAAAACGTATACGTCAAGTCCGCTTTTGTGCTTGAAATACGTATATTCTTCGTGAAGAAAATCGCTTTTTATCTTATCAAAGCTCATCATCGCTCACCTCACTGTCGTCCGACGTGCCTTTGAGAAAATAGAATATCTCGGGTCTGACTTCCGAAATTGCTTTAATTACTTCGTCGCGGGTGGTACTTGCCACTTCGGCTACGCGTTTCTCGGGAGTGGTTGAGTCGCCGAGCATTATGCGCGGAAGATACCAGGATTCGATGGCGGCGACGCTGTCGCTTACGGAGCGGTACGCATTGGTAAGCGAGCTTTTGGCACTCTCAAACTCACCGTCGGTAAAATTGCCTTGCTTTACTGCATCAAGCTGAGCAATTATTGCATTTTTGGCTATTTCATAATTTCCGTTTTCAATACCGGCATTTATAAACATAAGCCCTTTGCTGCGTTCGACCGTGCTTGAACAATAGTAGCAAAGGCTCATTTTTTCACGCACGTTCATGAAAAGCTTTGAGGAAGCCGAGCCTCCTAAGATCTCATTTGCAACGATAAGTCCCGGGATCATTTCGTGATTGCCCGTGATGCCGGTGGAAAGTCCGATCGAGAGCTTCCCTTGGGAGATCTCCATGTTCTCGCAGACTTCACGCGCTGAGTCTGCGCGTTTGTGCATGACGGTAACATAGCGGCGATATTTTTTTGCCCGTTTGATCTTTGAAAAAAGCGTTTCGAAGCAGCTGCAGATCTCTTCAAACGCGGACAGGTCTCCGGTATAAAGGATCTCGATAGGCGAACTGCGGAGCAATTCTTTATAAAAGGCATACAGTGAAGCGGCGTCAGCTTTTTCGACGGTTTCGATTCTTCCGTAGGCGGGTATCGAGTAGGCTTCGTTTGCGCACATTTCCTCCGCACAGCGTTTTTGCGCGTACAGTCGCTTGTTATCTCCGAGCGATCGGATAAGCTCGGTCAGATTGCGTTTTTCGCTTTCCGTATAATCGATTTTGAAACCGTTGTTTTCGACAAGCGGTTCACAGAGCAGCGAGCCGATCAGCGCAACTATGTCGGGTATTATATCGCCTTCGGTGTATTCCGAGGACAGAAAATCGGCGCTGAGCGTGATACATTGGACCTCGCCGTATCGTGTGCCCGAAGCAGACAGCTCGGCGGCATAAAGCTCGTCGGTGCGGCGTTCGATCGCCCTCATATCCGGATATTTCTCGGAGCCGCGCATCAGCACCTTTGCCGCAAGTGCGCACATGGCGGCACTGTTATCGTTAAGCTCGGTCTGAATACAGACGGTAATTGCGTTGACCTTGAATTTGTCGGTCGGCAGGCAATTCACATAAACGCCGTCGGCTACCTTTTGCCTTTGAAGCGACATATATCACAGCTCTCCTTTACAAACATTATGATCGGTGCGAAAATGTGATTTTTCTCAAGTGAGATCTCAAATTCGCACTTATTTTTGAGTCGGCTGCGCCGACATGAGCAATTTTTGTGAATTATTTGTGGGATTCAACGTAGTTTACAAGATCTCCCACCGATTTGATTGCGGGAATATCTTCATCGGGAATAGAGATGCTTGCAAGCTCCTCGATCTCAGAGAGCATTTCTACAACGTCGAGCGAATCCGCTCCGAGGTCTTCAAGTATCAGCGAGCTTTCGCTTATCGTGTTCTCGTCGATATCAAGCTGTCTGGCAATTATTCCTTTGATCTGTTCGTACATTGGTTTATCCTCCGTTACAGTTATTAGGTTTTGTGTTTGAAACTAGTGGTTACAACAGACAATTATAACTTATATTTCCGCATTTTTCAATAGGTAAAAAGCAAATTTTTCATGACGCGGCAATCTGTAAAAAACATTGACAAAAAATGCTCCCAACTGTTGCGTTTTTTATGTGCTCATGCTATAATGTATTCAAGTAAAATTGCCGCGGCATAACTGACTGCCGTCGGTCTTTATGAAATATCAAGACGTATTGCCTTGCGGCAGCGTCCGGAAAGGAACAGTAATGATAAACAACGATAGAAAACACATGACAAGAAAAGCGGCGATCATCTTAACGCTTGCTTTGGTTGCGGCGTCATTGTTGTCGCTTTTGACTTGCGCTGCCGCGTCGGCGACGGTCAGTGCCGGTGTTGACACTTCCAAAATATCCGCGGGAGACAGCTTTACCCTGACCTTAAAGCTCCGGGACAACCCCGGAATAATTGCGTTAAGACTTTTCGTTGAGTATGACGACAGATATTTTACTATTGATTCGGTTACCGACGGCAAGCTGCTCGGCACCGCAAGCCATTCGGATAATTTCAACAAATCCCCGTATACCTGCTTTTGGAGCAATCCGCTGATCAAAGAGGATATTACCGAAAACGGCAGCATTATTAAAATAAAATTTACCGCTTCCTCAAAGACGCCTAAGGGGACCTACGATTTTGACGTGAGTCTGAACAAATACGATGCGCTTACATATGAGCTTGACGAGATCGGCGGCAGATTTGATACTGTAGGAACCAAAGTTACCGTCGGCTCGTCCTCAACGACTCCCACTGTCAGCGACGATGATCCCACTTTGACCGTTTCCGACGCTAAGGCAACTGCCGGAGGAGAGGTCGTCGTTACGCTTAAGCTTGAACACAATCCCGGTATTATAGCTTTACGCACTCTGCTTGATTTCAATGACAAGTATTTTAAGGTAAAAAGCGTTTCGGACGGCGGTATACTCGGCGACTTTATTTCCGGAGACGTTTCCGGAAAGACGCCGCTTACGCTGTTCTGGAGCAACCCGTTGCTCACCAAGGATATAACCGATAACGGTAAGCTTGTAACGGTCGTGTTTTCGGTTGATGAGAATACTCCTGCCGGAAGCTATAAATTCACCGCGTCTTCCGAAGCGACAGATATAGTTAACGCAAAGCTTGATGAGATCGGCGACGATTTCGGATTTGTTGACGGTACGGTAACGGTTACTGCGGGCAGTTCATCCGGCAAGACCGATGACAGCAAAACCGATGGCAGCAAAACCGATGGCAGCAAGACGGATACCGACAAGCTTCCGGACGGCTGTAAACTGACTCTTGAAAACGGAGTTGTCAGCGCGGTTGTTGCAAATCCGGTGATATCATACGGAGATAACCGCAAGTTGGTAAATCTTGATGCACAGCTGCTTGAAAATACGCTTGCTGCCGCTGCAAAACAATATCCGGGCAAAAAGGTCAACGTCACGGTCACGACCGATGATGAGACCAACATTGCAAGCGTCCCGCTCGGAGAGTTTATCGTTAATATTCCGCAAGGTTATGCAAAACTGCTTACAGGCGACCGTTTTACTTTTGCAACGGTTTACGGAAGTGTGGGCTTCGATAAAGAGGCGATAGCGGCGCTTGCAGCTAAAAAGAAAGCGGTTCAGCTTGTATACCTTGACAGAAAGCTTGATTCGTTGCCCGGCGAATACGCAGACAAATTTGATAACGGCTATAAATATTACGACCGCTCAATGTCCGAGGAGCTCGGAGCCGGCAAGCTTACCGTAACGCTTCCTTACAGTGTGTTAAACGAGCTTGTGGGCAAGTACTCTGTGGTATATACGGTTGACGGCGAAAAGATTGAAAATCTCGGAAGTGAGGTTTCTTACAGTGACGGACAGGTTTCGTTTGAGGTGACAAAGCTTACCGGATACATTGTTACGGTGGAAGACTTCGGGTTCAAGGATATGAAGGATCATTGGGCACGCGAAGCGGTCATATATGTTGCTACGCGCGGTATATTCAACGGCAAGAGCGAGACCGAATTTGATCCGGAGGGCGTTATGACCCGCGGAATGCTTGTTACGGTGCTCGGAAGGCTTGAGGGCATAAATGTCGAAAATTATAACTGCGCATTTGAAGATGTCGATAAGAATATGTACTATGCACCATATATTGAATGGGCACGGCGCGAAAAGATCGTAGGCGGCGTCGGTGATAATAAATTTGAACCCGACCGCATGGTGACCAGGCAGGAGATGGCGGTCATCATTGCGAGATACCTTGACTTCAAGCAGGTGGCTTCCGACGGCAAGGATTACGGCTTCGGAGATGCAAAAACTATCGATTCATGGGCAGTCTTGTCGGTAAACAAGATGGCAAACCTCGGTATAATCACCGGAATTGACGGTAACTTTGAACCGAAGGGAAGCGCGACGCGTGCGCAGACCGCTACCATTCTCAGACGTGTTCAGAAATTGTTTGACTGAGTTTTAAATGTAATAAACGCCGCCGCGAAGAAACCTCGCGGCGGCGTTTACGTTTTTATAGTATTCAGATTTTGCTTACGAAAGCGCGATGCCGTGATCCGGAGCGGTTCCGAGCAAAGACTCACCGAAGCTCCTCAATGTGGTAAATATAGTCAAGCGAGCCGAGCGCTTCGATAATTTCTTTGTGTGTCTTGAAGCGTTTCAGTTCGGCACTGCATATCGTGAGCGTTATCGTATATACGCTCAGCCCGGAGCCTGAATACGCCTGATTTGCTTCAATATCATCAATCCGAAGCCCGAGACGCCTTCCGACGCTGACAAAGTCGCGTAAATATTCGCTGTTCTTTAATTCAAGGTGTATTTCAAAATGGTTTGAGCGATTCTTTAAGTAAAGCTCAAACGAAGGCAGGCAGGCGAGAATACAGAGCATGAACACATATACGATCGCGGTGACTGTATAAAGCCCTGCGCCGATGGTAAAGCCGAGAATACTGCACGCCCAGAGTCCTGCCGAGGTCGTCAGTCCTTTGATCTGACTGCGTGAGCTGAATAATATCGAATTTCCGCTTACAAGCGCCGCGGCAATAACGGTTGCAGCGGACAGTATCGGCAGTCTGCTTGCATATGTCTGCATTAGATATATATCAAGTATCATTGATACCGACGATGCAAACGAAATCAGCACAAAGGTGCGTAATCCTGCCGAATGGCGTTTTATCGAGCGTTCACAGCCGATTATCGAAGCTAAGACGATCACCGCCGCTATTCTGAAAAAGATCGAATACGGGTTGAGATCCGCCGACCATTCGCCCAAAAGCATCGCAAGCGGATCGGCGGCTTTGAATATTGTAATTTCATTCATGTTTTTGCCTGTGTCGGCGCAGCCGACCCAATAATTTTGCGGTCTTTGAACGGCTATCCTGAGCCGCGAAGCGATCGCCTTTGTGAGAATAATGTTTTTATGACGATGTCGACCATGTTTGTTGCGGTCATTTCCGGGATCTGTGAATTGTGCGGGCGTTTCGGCGTTCCGGCAGAGAGATTCCTACAAGGTTGCTGTGTTCTTCCGCTGCTTCCGAAAAGGCTTGCTCGTCTTCAAAGTAGGGATTGTCGTGTTTCGGAAGCTCATTCTGAATTGCATGAATACGTTCGATGAGCAAATCGACTTCACTCTTTTGCGTACCGTTTTCGGCTTCGGACGGTATCGGCACAAGCTCTTCAAGCTTATCGGAATATGAGTGTGAAAGATAAAGCGACAGCTTGGCGCAGGCAGGACCGATAAGCTCATACAATACGCTTGAAGCGAGTATTATGGTTTCAAGCGCGCGTCCTGTGGTGCCTCCGATTATGCGTGCTCCCATGGCAGCCAAGCCTATTGCCACTCCCGCTTGCGGGATCAGCGCAAGTCCGAGATAATTTCGTACATTTTTGTCCTTTTTCGTAATTGCACAGCCGATAAACGCGCCGGCATATTTTCCGATGATCCTTACAAAGAAGTAAATAATTCCTACAGCAAGCAGAGAATAGCTTCCGATGCTGTCGTTTTGGGCGAACAGTGCGTCAAGATCAAAGTTCAAGCCGGAGCGCACAAAAAACAAAAGTAATATCGGCGGACTGAAATAGTTGAGCTGTTTGAAAAGCCGTTCGTCATTTGTCGTGTTGATATAAACCATACCCATTGACATACACCCGAGTAACGGCGAAGTGTCAAAGAGCGCGCAAATGCCGCAAAAGGCAAAAAGCAGTGCGACGGAAACAATAAGCCGATTGTCGTTCGAGCGTTTGTGCAGTAAAAGTTTGAGGATAAGTCCGAAGACCCCGCCGAGCGCAAATATCAGCAGATTCGTTATGAGCGGCTTTACTATATTTGCGGCATCAAAGCTCCCGGTAGAGGCGGTAAGCGCGAGCGAGATCGCGATGCTGTATGCGATAAGTCCTACGACATCATCAAGTGCGACGACCTGAAGCAGAGTATCGACAAAATCGCCTTTTGCACCGGTCTGACGTATAGTCATGACCGTTGAAGCAGGGGCGGTTGCAGCGGCAAGGGCGGCAAGCACGGCAGAAAAGTTGAGGTCAAGTCCGAGCATGCCGAAGGATACTGCAAAAATTGCGGCGGAAGCAAGCAAAGCTTCAAGCACGGTAATTACGATCACCTTGCAGCCGCTGCGCTTCAGGGTATCAAACCTGAAAAACTCACCGGTTGAAAACGCTATGAATGCAAGCGCAATATCGGCAATAAAATCCATTCCGCTTATTATATTTCCGGGAACGAGTCCGAAGCAGTGGGGACCGAGCAAAATTCCGGCGATTATGTATGCGGTCACATTCGGGAGCCGTAGCCGCTTGGTGACCCGCGTCATCGCAAAGCCGCCTATCAGCATGAGCGCGATCGAGATAATTATTACCGATGCCTGTGATGATATATTCAGTTTTTCGAGTATCAGCGATGAAAGTTGCATTGTTTTCTCCGACCGCTTGCGCGGCTATTGTATTTGAGCTTTTTTTAAAACGTATCTTGAAAAAGAATATACTATATGATATACTATAAACATCATAAATGCAAATTATATTATTTTTGGATATAATAATATTTTGTTATAATAAAGGAGGCGGATGCTATGCTGGAACCGAAAATGCAGACTCTGCTTGCGGTAGCGGAATATAAGAATTTTACCCGTGCCGCCGAGGCTTTGTCGATGACCCAACCGGCAGTCAGCCATCACATCAGATTGCTTGAAGAGGAGATCGGAGCGCAGATCTTTATAAGAAGCAAATCAGGCCTGAAATTAACGCCGCAGGGTGAGATTATTGTCAAATATGCAAGGCGGCAGGCGGCGCTTTACAATAAAATGCACCTTGAGCTTGAAAATGCCGCAAAGCATATTTCGGTGCTCAGAGTCGGTATTACGCACACTTCCGAAAGCAATCTGACAGCGGCGGCTTTGGCGCGCTGCGGTAATGAACATACCGGACTTAAGATAATACTTTTCACTGATACCATAAACAATCTTTATGATATGCTCTCAAATTATGAGATAGACCTTGCCATAATCGACGGTGCGGTAAACGATCCACGCTTTTCTTCCATAATGCTCGGCACCGATTATCTCATGTGCGTGATATCAAATGATAATCCGCTCTCCCAGAAGGGCAGAGTAACGCTGAATCAGCTCAAACGGCAAAAAATGATTTTAAGGACCACGGCATCCGCTACGCGCACATTGTTTGAATCCGCACTTGAGGGAAACGGTGAGTCGATAAACTCATTTGATGTGGTGCTTGAAGTTGATAATATAGCGACTATCAAGGATCTGATAAGAAAGGACCTCGGAATATCCATTCTTCCGCGCAGCGCCTGCCTTGATGAAATAAAAAAAGGAAAGCTTACGGCTCTCCCCATAGAAAATTTAAGCATGGTGCGTGAAACACGGATAATTTATAACAATGATTTCACGCACATCGATATACTTGATGAAATTATAAAGAATTATCGGCAGACGGTACAATAAAATATCGCTTAGGCAAATATTGATGCGCCGAGAGCAAAAAAGCGGGTGTCAAAAAACTTGAAAGAGTTTTTTGACACCCGCTTAAGTTTAAGTTTAAGTTATCCTGAGGTTATTGATGAAGCGACGCGCCGATGAGCAGTGAGTCCTCGGTGCCTGCTTTGACTTCAACCGAACGGTATTGTTCCATACCGGTACCGGCAGGAATGAGCTTACCGATAATGACATTTTCCTTAAGTCCGAGCAAATGGTCGACCTTACCCTTGATTGCAGCTTCGGTAAGGACCTTGGTGGTTTCCTGGAAGGAAGCGGCAGAGAGGAACGAGTCGGTACTGATCGCGGCTTTGGTAATACCGAGCAACACCGGTGTGCTTTCGGCATAACGCAACGTAACGTCTCCTGTTTCCGCTCTCTTGCGGTCGATCTCGGCATTTGCTGCCTCAAAGTCGGTGCGGTTGACAAGTGAACCGTAAAGCAACTCGGTGTCACCCGACTCTTCGATCCTGACCTTACGTGTCATCTGACGGGCAATTACTTCAATGTGTTTATCGTTGATCTCAACAGACTGAGAACGGTAAACGCGCTGAACTTCGCGGATAATATAATCATATACCGCATCAAGGCCCTGAAGTCTGGTAATATCGGCGGGCGCGAGGTTTCCTTCCGAAAGCGCTTCGCCGCGCGTTACAAACTGACCCTCTGTGACCGCGAGGTGTATACCTACGGGTATCGAATGAGTTACCGTTTCGCCGGTCATATCGTTTGTGACGTTGACCATACGGTTGTTGTTCTTGACTTCGCCGATCGAAACCGTACCGGAAATTTCGGCAGGAGTTGCGACCTTTTTGGGCTTACGTCCTTCAAAGAGTTCTTCAACTCTCGGAAGACCCTGCGTAATATCGCTTCCGGCAACGCCTCCCGTATGGAAGGTACGCATCGTAAGCTGTGTACCGGGTTCACCGATAGACTGAGCGGCGATTATACCGACAGTTTCACCGATGCTGACGGTCTTGCCCGATGCAAGGTCGGAACCGTAGCAGTGAGCGCAGACACCATGCTTTGCACGGCACTGAAGAATAGTACGGATAAGCACTTTTTCGATACCGCAACGAACAATCTCGTCAGCCTGAGCGTCGGTTATCATTGTATTGTCAGGGACGATCACTCTGCCGTTTTCATCCTTGACATCGCCGATAACGAATCTGCCGACGATACGATCTTTGAGCGATTCGATGACAACGTTGTTGTTGTCCTTAATATCGCTGACCCAAATACCGTGCTCGGTATGGCAGTCCTCACGGCGGATAATGACATCCTGTGAAACGTCAACGAGACGTCTGGTAAGATATCCGGAGTCCGCAGTACGCAGAGCGGTATCGGACAGGCCCTTACGGGCGCCGCGGGAGGAGGTAAAGTAGTCCAGCACGGACATGCCCTCGCGGAAGTTGGCCTTGATGGGGAT
>DHJP01000155.1:7391-13994 GCA_002404395.1 Clostridiales bacterium UBA4717 | reverse complement strand
ATCGAAGTATTGAAATCGCTCAAATGTGAATTCGGCGATACACTTCCGATACTGAGCACAAATGCCGCGACTTCCGATACCCGTTTCGGAAAAGCGTCTATGCTTTGCGAGCTTATGCACGGCATCTGCGGCAAGCCGCCTATCGTCACGCTCACCGAGGCTGAACCGATAGGTCCCCGCCTTGCGCCTGAGCTTATGATAATTGCACCCTGCACCGGGAACACGCTTGCCAAGCTTGCCGTCGGGATCAGCGACACTCCCGTAACGCTTGCCGCAAAATCCCATCTGCGGAACGACCGTCCGCTTTTGATCGGACTCGCTACAAACGACGGGCTGTCACGAAGTCTGTCAAATATAGCCGCGCTGTATTCACGTAAGCACATCTACTTTGTACCGATGTGCGAGGATGATCCGAAAAACAAACCGAACTCGCTTGTGTGCGATTTTGACCGAATAGTCGAAGCCGCCCGCGCCGCACTCTCGGGCAAACAGCTTCTGCCGCTTTTTTATGGCAAATAATCTCTTTTAAATTTGCCGAATGTCTTGACAAAACCTTGCTTAAAATATTATAATAAACATACTTTGATTAAGTGAGGTATTGTCAATGTATTACATCGGTATAGATCTCGGCGGAACAAATATTGCCGCCGGAATCGTAAATTCTGAATACAAAATTATCGAAAAAGGCAGTGTCCCGACCGGAGCCGAACGCGACGGCAAGCTTGTCATCAAGGATATGGCGGAGCTTTGCAAATCGCTGCTTGACCGTGCCGGACTCTCGGTTGACGACATCGAATATGCCGGGATCGCTTCGCCCGGAACCGCTAACCCGGATACCGGAGTTATCGAGTACTCTAACAATCTTCATTTCAAGGATTTCCCGATCTGCGAAGTGTTGAAGAGCTATATTCCTTTCAAAAAGGTCTATGTTGAAAACGACGCTAACGCTGCCGCAAAAGGCGAGGCGGTTGTCGGCGCTGCTAAGGGCGTGCGCGATGCGGTCATGATAACGCTCGGCACAGGCGTCGGCGGCGGAGTTATTATCGACGGCAAGATCTATTCCGGCTTCAACTTTGCCGGCGCTGAGCTCGGTCACACCGTTATCGAATACAACGGCAGACAGTGCTCTTGCGGCAGACGCGGCTGTTGGGAAGCTTACAGCTCTGCCACGGGCCTTATCAATATGACTCGCGAAAAGCTTGACGAATGTAAGCAAAACGGCAGAGAAACTCTGATGACGGCGATCGTTGAAAAAGAGGGCAAGGTCAGCGGCAGAACCGCATTTGCCGCGATGAAGCAGGGCGATGCTGCCGGCGCTGAAGTGGTAGATATGTATCTCAATTATCTCGCCTGCGGTCTTTCTAACATGATCAACATTTTTATGCCCGAAATTCTCGTTATCGGCGGCGGTATCTCAAATGAAAGAGACAATCTCTTGAATCCGCTTAACGAAAAGATCAAAAAAGAGACCTACGGTGCACGCACTTCCAAGGCTACCGTTCTGAAATGTGCGGAGCTCGGCAACGATGCAGGAATCATCGGAGCGGCTGTGCTCGGATTCTGATAAGGCTTTAAAAATAAACGGCAGAGAAACCGAAGTGCCCCGAAAAGCGTCTGCTTTTCGGGGCACTTTAAATTATGCTCTGCTGTCGTTCTGTATTCTGCGCGCATTTACTTGCCCGACTTATATTCTCCGTATGACTCAAGCTCCGCGCCGGAATAATAATGCAAAAGTATTGCCTTGTAGTCCTGACCCTCTTTGGCAAGCGCGTCGGCGCCGTATTGGCTCAATCCTATGCCGTGTCCGTACCCGCGTACCGTAAATACATAACCGTCGTTGTCGCAGGATACATCGAAATCGCAGGACTTCAGTCCGAAAACCGAGCGAGCGTTTTTGGCGGAAAGCGTTACGCCAAGTAGAGTGACACTCTCGCATCTGCCGCTGTCATTCAAAATAATTTTCGGCACAGTTGATTTGCCGTTATAACCCTCGCGGCGGCTGAGCAACTCGGCAGCGCGGTTATATGAAACAATAACCGTTTCGTCTGCCGTCACTTCAGGCGTGCTTACCGAAGTAAGGTATGGCGTGTAGGTATTCCAGAGATTATATGAGTTTTCGGTGCTGCCGCTTGACGCGGAATGATAGACCGCACAACACAGCTCGCCGTCGTAAGTAAGCACTTCCCCGTCGGTTTCCCGCACAGCGGCACTTACTTTCTCAAGCGCCGAATCGGCGGCGGATTCACCGTATCGCGCGGCGTAATCACTGTATGACAAATATCCCGAACAATGTCCCGAAGCTGTACACACTCTTCCGCTTTCGTGCCGATCCGCCGAATCCAATGTGCGAAGCGTAAAGGTGCGTGCCGCTACCGCTTGCGCTTTAACCGCTTCCGTGTCAAAGGTATACGGAATTTCCGACATGACGACTCCGATCAGATAATTGCCGAGCGTTATTTTATTTATTTTGTCACCGTCTATCAGTTCGATGATAAGCTTGTCGTCACAATTTGCCTCATTTTTTGCTATGTCTGCGCTTTTTGAATTATTACTTGTTTTTTCTTGCATAATCAACTTTTCCGTTACCGTAGTTGCGCAAGAAAGCTCGCACCGATTTATCTGCTCCGGTATCCCTTTTGCCGGAGCGTCCACAACTGCCGAAACTACAATTCTGGCACTCAGCAGAAGTGACAGCGCATTTATCCATACAAGCATCATCAAGAGCGGTCTCGAAGCTTTTTTCATATTTTAACCTTTCGTTAATATTTTGCAAGTTTTTGAAAATCTCTTGCATTTTTTGCTTTGATGTATTATAATATTTGTTACAACAGTTTATTCGCGAAGCTGTCCGATTATGTCAGGCAACGCCGCGCTCGGTCTTAACTGTACTCGAAGATCGCGCGGCTCAGCCTCTAAAGCAGCTTTTGTATTTTGACAGCCGCTTTACGCGGTATGGAGACAATTATGGAAAACACGCTCAACACAAGCTCCGATAAAAACGAAATATTCATCAAAGGTCTCGGCGACGAGTTAAAAAAAGTTTACGATATTCCGCAGAATTATTTCTCGCATTACAGCGTGAAGCGCGGACTGCGCAACCCCGACGGCACCGGCGTTATGGCCGGCATTACCAAAATCGGTAACGCTCACGGTTATATCATCAATGAGGGCGACAAAATGTCGATACCCGGTGAACTGTATTACCGCGGTTTCAACATCAATGATCTGATCGAGGGGTATGTCGCGGAAAACCGTTTCGGCTTTGAAGAGGTTTCGTATATTCTTTTTTTCGGCGGTCTGCCGGACAAGAAACAGCTTGAAGCATATGACGAGCTTTTGGACTCTTACCGCGAACTGCCGCCACGTTTTACTGAGGACATCATAATGAAAGCTCCGAACCGCTCCATTATGAATAAGATGGCAAATTCCGTGCTTGCGCTTTACTCATATGACGACAGCCCGGACAATACTTCACTTGACAATCTCCTGCGTCAGAGTATGCAGCTTATTGTCAGACTGCCGATCATTGCGGCGCAGTCGTATGCGGTATACCGCAATGTTTTCTGCGGCGAGAGCCTGATGATACACAACCCGCTTAATAACTACAATACGGCTCAGAATTTCCTGCGTATACTTCGGCATGACAGTAACTTTACCGAAGAAGAAGCAAGATTACTTGACCTCTGCCTTATCCTGCATGCGGAGCACGGCGGCGGTAACAACTCAACCTTTACCTGCCGTACCGTATCGTCTTCGGGAACCGACACATACTCGGCGATCGCGTCAGCTATCTGCTCGCTCAAAGGTCCGAGACACGGCGGTGCGAACATAAAGGTTCAGGAAATGTTTGACGATATTAAAGCCAACGTCCGCGACACTCACGACGATGACGAAGTAAACGAATACTTGAAGCGTATCGCCGCAGGCGAAGCCGGCGACGGCAGCGGGCTCATATACGGTATGGGACATGCGATATACACGCTCTCCGACCCCCGCGCGGTGCTTTTGAAAAAATATGCGAAAAAACTTGCGATCGAAAAGGGCTACGGCGATGATTTTGACCTGCTCGAATCGATAGAACGTCTGTCGCCGAATATTTTGCGCGAACGCGTCGGTTTTGAGCGCGATATCTGCGCAAACGTCGATATGTACTCCGGACTTGTATACCGTATGCTCGGCATACCGAGCGAAATGTACACACCGCTGTTTGCGATCGCGCGTATTGTCGGTTGGTGCGCTCACCGCATCGAGGAAATAACGAGCGCAAAAAAGATCATACGTCCGGCATACAAAGCAATATGCAGTTACAGACCGTATGTTCCCTACGACAAACGCTGACTCATTATTTTCCGATTTTTGTAAATATATTCAAAAAAACGTGTATTCCGGAAAGTTTAGGGAATACACGTTTTTTATGCGATATTATTTGAATACGGCTGTCGGAAATGAAGTTTTCGGCATATATTACATGGATATTGTCATAATTTTCAAATCAAATATAAAAAAGAGCACTGTCAGAAATGAAGTTTCCGACAGTGCTCCCCGGCTGCCGTGCAGCCGAGCTGCCGGTTGTCCGACAGCTGTTTATATGGAGGAGAGTATTGCAAATTTTAATGACATCGCTTTGGTCGCACTCTGAAATCGCAAAACATGGGAAAATGCCCTGCTCCGTTTAAAGAATACAAGTTTTCAAAACGATGCGCCGCCATGCCGACCGTTTACTGCAGACAGCGGATCACGGTCAGCATTTCATCAAAGCAGAATACTTAAAGTGCTTTCTGCCTCAGATCAAGCTGATTTCTAAACTTCAAAGTCAAGGATCTTTGCAGCGTATACGGTTTCAAGCTTTTCTGTGTCCTTATCCTTAACGATCATGTAGGCTCTGCCGTACCATGTATCACCGGCTTTTACCTTGCTCTTGGCAACCAGATAAATTCCGGTGAAATCTGTGATGCTTTCGTCGATCTTGCCTTCGATAACGCCGGCGGTCGAAAGCTGAAGCTTACCCGGATCGCTTATAGTATCTGAAAGCAGTACGCCGCGCTCGACAAGCTCATACTTTGTACTGTCAAATGCGATAGCCGCTGCAAATTCGATACGGTTATCCTTGATGCGTGCGTCAAGCGTGTGCGCAAGACTTGCCTTTTCGGAGGTGTCGGAGGTGTCGTTCAATACTTCGGTGACGACTACATTCTTATCAAAGACATGGCAGTAAGTGTAATTTCGATCATACGAAAGCACATATTCTTCACCGTCGCCGACCTTGATATTCCAATGGTGGAAATTATCGTGTCCGCTGAACGTGACCTGAGAATCGTAAGGCACATTATTGACCTGCTCACTTGTACTGTCTGCCCATACTATTGTAAGGGTGGCTTGATTATTTTCTTTAGAAGTATATTTCGGCTTGTAAAGCATGAATCCGTTTTTGTCAACAACACACTCCCACCCTGCACCGTCATAGGAATATCCATCGCGGGCAGGGACAGCCGGAACAGCTGTATCTTTGCCGTTGTCACCTACGTCGCCGATCAGCTTGACAAGGACGTTAGCCGAGTCAACATAAAGCCGGACCGTCTCGCCATTCTTACCGTATACCGGCTGATACCAAACACCTGCGCCGAGCGGCATAGCCTCAAGAGTCTCACCGTAAGTGAGGTAGCTGATTACATTTTCGTCGGATGACAGACGCCACCAGAATGCGGTGAAGTAGTTTTCGCTGTCTTTCGGAGTTGCAGTTATCGTTACTTCACTGCGGTCATCTCTGTAGTCATCATACCAATCATATTGCCGACTGTCAATTATGATCTCACCGATACCTGTATCATCGGCAAGCACGATAAGCTTCTTGACAGCTCCGACCGATTCGGCGTAGAAACGAACTTCTATATCGCGGTTTGAGGTGATGTTTTCAAGTGTAACGGTTGCATCATGAGTGAGCAATCGGTTCTGACCGTTTGTTATATCATACCAACCGTCCATCTTGTAGCCGATACCGGGTGTTGCCGTAAGCGTAAGGTTATCACCCTCGGTAACCGAAAGCGCACCGCTTCGATCGGCAGTTCCCTCAGCGCCTACCTTTACATTCACGGTATACTCGCTCGGTGCGGCAAACTCATAAGCTTCGGCATCGGCTTCACTGTCGAAGAATGCGACATAAAGAATATCAAAATATTCTTCTCCGCTCATTTTAATCGAGGCAAATTGAGGCTTTAAACAAAGCTTTGACAGCCAGGTGTCACAGTTTGCTTCAAAAACGCTCTTGCCTTCTGCAGTTTTAATATTTTCACCGACACCGTTAGCGGAAATATCGGAAATTAAGTATTGCCACTTTCCGTTATATGTTACAGAGGGATCAGCTGCTCCCCAAAGTCTGATTTCCTTACCGTCTTCATCATAAGGCATGGGATTGAAGTTTGTAAAATTCCATGTGTTTCCGGGGATATTTCCGCGGTACCCGACCTTAATATATTTATGCTTGAGCATAGTGAAGTCTTCAGAGAACATATCTTTTGCGAAATTTAAATATATTCTGGAAAACTCTCCGGTATATTCGCCGCGGGTCTGGTCGCCGGCAGAAGCTCCGCTCAAATAACCGTCGGT
>DHJP01000155.1:0-7326 GCA_002404395.1 Clostridiales bacterium UBA4717 | reverse complement strand
ATCAGTCACAAAACGGAGATAGGATGTTGAAGAAGCATCATGCTTCCAACCGCGCAACGCAGTATGACCAAGATCTTTCGCCGGAATTACCGTCGCGTATTTTGCGTGGACGGTAATATTCTCAGTTACAGGAGTGTCGCTTTGAACATCCCAACCGACAAAGGATTGATAACCTCTGTTTTCGGGAGTCTTATTCGGATATTTGAGCGGCTGTCCGTGAATATAGGTCTGTGCGTCAAAATACTCACCGTTAATTACAAAAGTGACAGTATGCTTTTCGGGCGTGTAAACATACGCTTCTGCCGTTACGCTGCTGTCAAAAAAGGCAATATATGAAAGGTCAAGATAATCGTTCGGATATACTGTAATATTATCGGTAAAATGCGGTTTCAGCCACACAGCCGACATAGTTCCGTCTGAATTGTCGTTGAAAGTATCAAGACCTGCATCAGGGTATGTTGCAGCTAAATCATATGACAGATCAACTATAAACTTTTCCCATGTTTCATCACATCTTTGCGATTTTTCCGCGCACTGTGTGTCATACCAAATACTTTTTCCGGTATCGGGCATGGTATCAATTTTAAAGCTTTTGTTTTTTCCCTCAACATTCGATCTTATGCCGAAAGAAATATATTTGTAGTCGGAAAGCTTGAAATCTTCCGGATAAAGACTATTTTCAAAGCTAAAACCGATATTTGTACCGCCGTTGGTTTTGCCGGTATCCGGGTAAAGATAACCGAAATGCTTATAGACGCCGATTTCGGTATCAAATTCATCAGTCGGAGCTTTCCAACCGCCGTTCGGCGTAACAGTCACCTTATCAAGGGGCATAAAAAGTGCAAAGCTTGCATTGACTGTTATATCTTCTCTGACAACAGTCCCTGCGGCAGTATCCCAGCCGACAAAAGTATATCCGTTTCTGGTCGGAGTTTCATATTCATCGGGATAAGCAAGTACATCGCCCTGAGTGTATTTTTGTGTTGCAACGATTTCATCGCCGTTCTTGTAAGTTACCGTACGCTCAAAATGGTTATAGCTCTCGGCTGCTTCTTCGGTCGCAAAGAACGCGACATAGAATATGTCGAAATATTCGCCCTGATTCATGGCAATTCCGCCGCCCCAATGAGGCTTTAGACTCAGCAATTCAACATAGCTCTCTGCGAACAGATTAAAGCGATTACTGTCTGTATCCTGCGACATATCAAGAATAAAGGTTTCGACAGAACCGTCGTATTTAGGCTGCAGATTATTATAAAGATACTTACCGTACCACAGATACGGCGCCTCATAATTTATATTGTTATACGGAACAATATCAAAATTGAAATGCTTGTACGAAATATTGGAACGATACGCGATCTTCATGTACTTGTTTTCGCCAAGTTTGAAGCTTTCCGGATATGCGGAAGCAATCAGCTTAAGATCAAGATGGGTATTTGCACCACTTGTAAACGTTCCGTCAACCTGAAAATGGTGGTAGCGTATACCGGTATTTTCATCGGTCACAATCCCGTAATCAGCATATACATTTTTGTCTGCCACAGTTATATCCGACGGTGTGAACACTGCGCTCGGCACAACGCTCGACCCGCTTATTGCCGTGGCTGCCGCGTCGTTTGCAAGCGAATAAAAAGCAAATGACGACGATATCATAATTATCGCAAGCATGAACGAAAAAATTCGAAAATACTTAGATTTCTGTTCAAGCATTCTGTTTTTCCTCCGATTGTATAATTTAATTTACGCGTTTACGCCGAGAATTTCCTCGGCGTAAACGATACGTACTTCGTCAGTGGTGTCATTTTTTATGATCATATATGCTCTGCCGTACCATGAGTCGGACGCGCTGACGGCGCCCTTGCGGATTATAAATACTCCGCTTGCATTTCCGGCGTCGGCTTCGATTTTGCCTTTGATCACACCGCTTGCCTCAAATACAAAACCGTCCTTATCAAGCAAACGATCGCTTAAAAGCACGCCGCGTTCGATGAGTGTCCACCCGTTTACCGCGCACTGTGAAGCGATAAACTTTGCCGTTCCAAGCTCGTATTCGGCGGCAAGTGTGTGAACTGTATTGTCGGGAGTGAGTTTATCCGACGTTTCATAAATGCGAATGTTTCCCGAGAGCACATGGTTATATTTGTACGTACGTTCGTATGAGAGCAATTTCGGCTTTCCCCCGTCGATCGAAACAAGCCATGCGGTAAAGTCTGCCGACTCCGAGGTAAGCATAACGGAAGCGTTGTAATCAACGTCATTGACCGGCTTGCCGTTTACAGTCAGAGTGGTACCGCCAAAACCGACGCTTTCGTAGACCGGGGTATATACAATCACCTTACGGTTTCCTAACTCGCTTTCAATCCAACCGAGCGCGGTATAGCCGCGTCTTTCGGGAAGTTCCGGGGTGATTTCGGGATCGGTTGCAATGATCGAGTTGTTGCGGTCAACATACAATCGTATTTTTTGTCTGACATTTCCCGAAATATTTCCGAAAACGGGCATATAGCGCACACCCGCTCCGAGCGGATAAACTCCGACGCTGCTGCCGACTCCGACAAGCGCAGTATTATTTGCGGAAACCCTTACCCAATAAGCCGGGTAAAACTTGTCTGCATACTCAACTTTTGCTTCGGCTTCAAGCAGCGTTTCGCGGCGTGAAGAAACCGAAAGCGGCTCTCCGTTAAAGAGCACTCCGTCGGCATATATTACGCCAACACCGTCAGCATCGCCGTCAATCGCAAGCGTCTGCGGTATATCGACCGCAAGCTCGTAGAAGCGCGCTTCTAACTCAATATTGTCATCAGGTGTAAACACAAGCGCACATTCGCGGGTAAGCAATCGGTTTTGTCCGTTTGTAACATCGTACCAACCGTCCATTTTATATCCGTCGTTCGGATATGCGGTAAGCACAAGCTCGCTGCCTGTTTCGGCGGTAAAGGAGGCTTCACAGTCTACGCTTCCGCCGTCGCACGCATATACGCTTACATTAACGGTATCGGGAGTGCGTATAAACTCAAAATCATTTGCCGCTTCAAGATCGTTGAAGAACGCGATGTACAGCAAGTCAAAATACTCTTCACCGGTAAGTTTGATCGAAGCAAACTGCGGCTTGAAGCAAAGTTTTGAAAGCCATGTATCACAATTTGCTTCATATACCGATTTACCGTCTGCGGTAAGCAATTGTTCGCCGCCGTTACAGGTCGAAATATCAAAAACAAAGTCATGCCACTCGCCGTCATAGGTCACAAACGGATCGTTATTGCCCCAAAGTCGGGTCTCCTTGCCGGTATAAGGCATAGGATTGAAGTTAGCGCGTCCCCATACATTTCCAGGAATACTTCCGCGATAGCCGATCTTGATATATTTGTGCTCAAGCATAGTAAAGCCGTCCGGGAACATATCCTTTGTGAGCGAGAGATATATTCTGGAAAACTCGCCGGTATATTCGCCGCGGTTCTGATCGCCGGCGGAGGCTCCGCTCAAATAACCGTCGGTCGGATCGGTTATGAAGCGGCGGTATGTATAACCGTTGAATTCACCGTCCTCGCCGAGCTTCCAACCGCGGATACCCTGAGGCGATACCATATCGCCGCCTGCAATAAGCGTCACGAAATTTGCTTTGACGGTAATATCATGTTTGACGATGCTTCCTTTTTCAATGCTCCACCCGGTAAAGTAACAGCCGGCAACATTCGGGATATCGCTCGGATATACAAGCGCTTCGCCGCGTTTATAAGTCTGAGTTGCAAAGGTTTTGCCGTTGACGGTATACGTTACCGTATACTTCGGACTCGGAGCGGTAAAGTAATCATATGCGTTTGCTTCTTCCTCGGTAGCAAAGAACGCAACGTACAGCAGATCAAAATAATCTCCGTCGAACATTTCGAAGTTGTCCGAAAAGTTAGGCTTGATATGAAGCCCTTCAACATAGCTGTCGGAGTTGTCGGCAAATATTTTCGCATCGTCTTTTGAGGTATCGAACACCATGGTTTCCCATGTGCCGTCATATTTGCGGCTGTTTATGTTACGGTTATCGACGATCGGAGGCATAGGACCGTATATTGTCCTCCATCCGAGATAGTCACCGTACCAAAGCGCCATTCCGCCGTCTGCGGAATGCGCATATATATCGCAATTAAGCCAATTTTTGTACCCGTCATTTAACTTAGCACGAAAACCGAGTTTTATATATCGGTTTTCAGAAAGTTTAAAATCTTCGGGAAAAAGTTCTTCATTAAAAACGGCGGCGATATGCGTGTTCGGTCCGCTGACTTTTTTACTGTCCTTATCGACAAGATTTGCACTGTCAACGCCGAAGCGGTGATAATATACTCCGTTTTCCTCCGAAAGACCGTTTGACACCCAACCCTGAAGCCCGGTCAATGTCATCTCGCTTGCCGGGATCAACGCTGAAGGCTTGATCGGAGCGGTGAATTTCGCGTTGACAGTAAGATTGTACGTCAAAGAAATACCCGATTCAACGCTCCAACCGAGAAATTTTTCTCCGTCGCAGGTCGGCTCGGTCGCGGGGTAAGCAAGCTTATCCCCGCGCTCATAGAGCTGAGTTTCAAAAACTTCCCCGTTTGCTACGTATGTCACAATGCATTTAGGATCGGGGTTCTTGAAATAATCATAGCTTTCAGCGTCCTTTTCGTTGTCAAAGAAAGCGACGTACAGCAGATCGAAATAATCGGTGCCGTCCATTGTATAACCGTTGCCGCCGTATGGCTTCAGGCACAGTTTGCTCATGTATGTCATGCCGTTGGCATCCATTACGGTCTCGCCTGCGGCAGGCTCTACAAAACCCGAACCGCCGGTGATATTATTAAGGTCATATACAAACGAGTCCCATGTACCGTTGACTGCCAAGCCGGGCATGAAGCCCGACCAAAGTCTGACCTCGACACCCTCCTTGTACGGCATAGGATTGAAGTCGCAAAGGTTAAGTCCGTTTGAAAGCTTTGTTCTGTAGCCGACTTTCACATAATGATCAGCTGCAAGCGTAAATCCCTCGGGGAACATGGATTTTTCAAAGATCGCATATATGCGCGAACCGTCCTCTGTCACATATCCGTTTGTCGTGTTTGCACGACGATAGATCTGCCCGTTGATATCGCCTTCGCTTCCGATGCTGAAGCCGCCGGAAGCGGCAAACTTCATTTCGTTTGCTTTGATAAGGACGTTCGGGGAAATATCGGATCCGACGCCTACGCTGACCAGGCAATACGCCGAAAGCGCACCGCTGACAGTCGTTGCCGAAACCGTGGCGCTTCCGTTGGAAATTGCGCTTACTGTGCCGTCAGAAGCCACTTTTACCACGCTTTCGTCGCTGCTCTTCCAGACTACCGCTTTGTTGGAAGCGGTTTCGGGAAGCACGGTCGCGGTAAGACGCGCGGATTCGTTTACCCCGAGCTTCAGCGTGCTTTTGTCAAGCTTTACCGACTCCGCGTCGGCTCTGCCCTCATATGCGGCAAAGTTTGCAATGACCGGGCGCTCGCCCGCAGTGCCCGCCTTAAGATTTTCCACCTTAAGATAGCGCGCGGTTACGTCGGTTTCAATCGCGGTAAAGCGGTTTGCACCGCGCACACTCCTGACGGTATACCAACTGCTGCCGTCGAGCGATCCCTTGAGTGTAAATGAATAGTTATATTCTCCGCCCAAAGTGATCTCAAACAAACCAAGGTCGGTCGCACTGCCGAGATCGACCGTCCACGAAGCGGGAGAGGTCGTTGCTGCGCACCAGCGGTTGTTTTCGGTAAGGATATTATTGTTGGCTTTTTCGGCAGTCTGATTGCCGTCACTATAAGTACTTGAAGCAGTCGCAGGCTTATTCAGTGCGACATTGAGGGATGTGCCGACTCCTGTAAGTTCGGAAAGAGAAATTTCTCCGCTTCCGTCCTCAAAGGTGATCATCAGATATCTGCCCTCTGCATTGATATCATTTCTGCCGAGCACCATATTTTCGGCGGTCTTATCGACAATTATATCCGTCGCACTTACAGCTCCGCGCTCGAAAGCTTCCGCGTCATTTGTCAGCGCGATCGAATACTTATATTTTTCCGACGCCGTTTCATTGCTCGGAACGAGCGTGATATTATCGACAAAATAGCGCGCTCCGAGATCAAGCTTCAAGGTCTGAGGATATCTGTCGGAAGTCCATGCGGTATTTTTATCACCATCTACAAGCTTGTTTGCATCATCGTTATTTGTTGCAAGCACAAGCTTATCTGCAAGTATATTTTCTTCGCGGCTTCCGTCGTCAAGTCCGAAGCTGAACGAATCAAAGAGGACGGTTGCGCCGTTGAGCGCAAAGAAGATATTGACGTCATGCTTGCCCGTGATCTTCGGAATATCAAGTGTGTATTCAACAAAACCGTCACGCGCGTTAAGTCTGCCCTCAAGCCAGAATTCGGTACTGTTGTCAAGCACAAGCTTCATGTTTTTGGTAGCGCCGCTAATCAGCTTCGCACGCAGCTTGAGCGTATTTGCGCCGATATTTCCGAAGTCGATATTCTTGAAGGTAAGGTTGTCGTTATTCGTACATCTGACGGTAGTGACTGTTCTGCCGTTATCGTCGTAATCACGCGTCTCGTTGTTGTTTCCGGCTATGCCGAGTACATAACCGTCGTAGTCCTCCGCTTCAATCGTCGAATATGCAGAGGGGTATGCTGCTTTAAAGCGGAAGGACTCAAGCGTTATTTCTCCGTCAAAAACAAAGCAAAGATCATGACTGCCGTAAAGCTTGGGTATAGCGAAGCCGACTTCCGCAAACTCATCAAAACTTCCGGTTGACGGGAATTTGAGCGAAGCAAGCATATGACCGTCAACATTGCCGTCGTAGATCTTTATCGCGGTATCGGATCCTGCCGCTCCCTTCAGCTTCAGGAGAGTCGCGCCGTCATTTCCGAACACGGCATTATTATAAAAAAGCTGCGTTCCAGACTTGATTTTCGAAACTTTGCCGTCTTCGACAACAAGCGTTTCAGCGTTTGTGTCGTTAAAATCCGCGGCAGAGTTCACCGTATAAGGATCCCGTTTATACAGACCGTCGGTATCGACTTCGGTAAATCTGAAATTCATAATGCTTACGGGAATACTTGTGTAATCCTTGTAAGGCACCTGGAACTTGAAGTAAAGGTCGTGTATCCCGTAAAGTCCCGGGAGGCTGAAAGTATAATCGGCAAATCCCTCTTTCACGTCTTTGAAATAGAAGGTCTTGATAACCTTGCCGTCGAGCGAACCGTCGCGCAGCTCCATGATCGTGCCCGACGGGATCTTTGCATTGATAATAAAGTTTTCACTACCGTAGATGCCGAAGTCAGC
>DHJP01000001.1:239-4659 GCA_002404395.1 Clostridiales bacterium UBA4717 | reverse complement strand
GCGTGCGCGAATCATGAGACTTCACTTGCGGGAGATGTAAATTTCGCGCTGTGATCAGGAATCGGTTTCAAGAAATACGTCTTCAAGCGAAGCGTCGCCCTTGACTTCTTCCATTGTGCCTGAAAGGATAAGCTTTCCCGATTTGATGATCGCCACTTTGTCGCAAAGCTTTTCGGCAACGTCAAGTACATGAGTCGAGAAGAAGATTGCAGAGCCTTTTTTGCAAAACTCGTGCATAAGCTCTTTGAGTATATGTGCGGCTTTGGGGTCGAGTCCGACGAACGGTTCGTCCATTATTATAAGCTTCGGATCGTGTATCAAAGCCGAAATGATCGCAAGCTTTTGCTTCATGCCGTGGGAATAGGCGTTGATCGGCGAGCCGAGATCATTTGATATTTCAAACAGTTCCGAATATTTTTTTATCGACTCTGCGCTGTCTTTTGCGCTTATGCCGAAGATCGAACAAACGAATTCGAGGTATTCGTTTCCGGTCATGAAGTCGTACAGGTCGGGATTGTCGGGAATGTACGCAAGTTTGCGCTTACATTCGATCGGATCGGCTTTTACCGAAGTGCCGTCAATATATATTTCACCCTCGTCGAAGCTTGTGATGCCGACGCACGCTTTTATAGTCGTGGTTTTTCCTGCGCCGTTGTGTCCGATAAAGCCGTATATCTCACCGGGAAGAATGTGAAGCGAAAGGTCATCGACCGCTTTCTTTTCTCCGAATTTTTTCGTAAGATGTTCAATTTTAAGCATGGTTATTCCTCACGTCGGCGAAGCCGACACAATAAACTGAGTGTGAAGCTTCAGCTTTTTTTGCGCTTCTCGGTGGCGGCAAGCGCAACATATATAAGCGTCAACACTATCGTACTTGCAATGAGCACGACTGCCATTGTACCGACGCCGACCTTGTTATCAAAGAAATAAAGATTGCAGTCGATCGAATCACGGATATTTTTCATAACTTCATCCGGAAATCCGAGCGACGACATTTCGGTGAAAACGCCGCGCAGCGCATGGTTTCGAAGCAGCGAAGTACCGTATGTACCCGGCAGAAACATCAGCGCTTTCTGAAGTCCCTCCGAAAAGTTCGAAATAGGCATATATGCGCCGCAGATAAAGCCGTATCCCGCGCTGACGATCGTTCCGACGGCTGATGCCTGACCGTTTGTGGAAAGACGGCAGACGACGATCGACGAAAGCGCGGTCCCGAACAGAACGAGCATGATGATATCAAGCGCGATCATAAGTACATCGTAAAGACTCAGATACCAACCCGTGAATGAAAGATATATAAGGCTTGCGCCAAGCGCCGCGAAATTTATTATAAGTGTAACAAGCGCGCTTGAAATAAAATATCCGAGCGACAGAGTCGCATTGCTTACGGGCGTGATCTCAAAGTCTTTTCTTACACCGGTGGTCTTATCCTGAACCATCAGCAGATTTGAGCAAAACGATACGGTGATACAGCTCACCGCGAGCAGGGAGGATATAAGCTGTGCCCCCACCGTACCGCGGATAAGCGCGTTGTCGATCCCCAGCCCCGCAGGAAGCGCGGACTCAAAGCTGTCGGTGTAAACTCCGGCAAGAAAGGTGGCATAAAGCACAAGCAAGATCACCGGGGTTATCAAGGATGTGAAAAACATTCCTTTGTCTTTGAAAAACAGTTTGCTGTTTCGCTTAATAAGTTTTCCGAGCATGATTTTTCTCCGTTTCGGTTGAATTAGGCAAATAGATACGACGTTAAACAGGATATTATGCCGTTTGAGGTTTCTTTCCCGTGGCGGCAAGGAAAACATCGTCCATTTTCCCTTTTGTTATTTCAAAGTCAAGGAACAGCTCCGGGTGCTTTGCAATGAGAGCGGCGGCTTCGGCAGTGTCTTTAACGCTTATCCGCACACCGTCGCGTATCGGTTTGTATTCAAGCCCGAGCGTCTCAAGCTTATGCAGATCGGCGCCGTACAGTGTGATGAAGTCGCCCGTATATTGATTTTTCAATTCGAGCGGTGTCCCCTCTGCGCATATTTTCCCGGAATCGAGTATTACCACGTAATCCGCGTCGGCGGCTTCCTCCATATAATGAGTGGTGAGAAAGACCGTCATGCCTTCTTGCCTGCGCAGATTCGAAATAACATCCCAAAGGAGCTTACGTGTCTGCGGATCAAGTCCGGTCGTCGGTTCGTCAAGCACAAGCAGCTCCGGCCTGTTTATCAGCGCACGTGCGATATCGGCACGGCGGCGTTGACCGCCCGAAAGCTTGCCGACGGCGCGCCCTTCAAGCTCGTCAAGTCCGAGCAGTTGCGAAAGCTCGGCATAGCGCGACTCAAATGCTTTGCCGCGTATCGAGTACAGCGCGGCGCGGCTTTCCAAATTATCGCGCACGGTCAGCGTCTGATCAAGCACCGAGTTTTGGAAAACCACACCGAGACTCTGCGCAACGCTTTTCGGCGAACCGATTATATCCTTGCCGCAAACCGTGACTTCGCCGCTGTCTGCCGTGAGCACTCCGCACATTATTGAAATGGTAGTGCTTTTTCCGGCACCGTTGACGCCGAGAAACGCGAAAAGCTCTCCGCGGCGTACCGAGAAGCTCAGCGCGTTCACCGCGTGTATTTTTCCGAACGATTTGTTCAGATCTTTTATATCGATTATTTTATCCAATATTACGCCTTCTTTCAGCCGCTGTAATATCGCCGGGGTTACGATACATGCGTTTTATATCGTGAGTTACGTATACGATATTTTGATTATATCACATTATTCCGTGAAAGTCAATAAATACGACAACGGTTATTACGCTTTTTTTATGACGGTTTCGCACGTGCCGAAATCCGCGAGTATTTATATGTCGAAAAAGTCCGTTTTTCGGAGCAAAAATTTGCCTGCACGCTTGACTAAACCCGAAAACAGTGATATACTGTAAATGGGGGAAGCGTTCGGAATTCGCCGCGTTTTGCACGATTTTCGGAGGGTCGGCATCGCCGACGGGAGAGCTTGTATGAAACGAGTTGTACGCACACCGATCATATGTCCCGAATGCCTCAGAAAAAATGTGGTCAGCCCTGACGGGATCGGTTGTATAAAGCCGATCGACCGGGTGTTCTCAAGTGAGCTTTTCATCTGCCTTGATTGCGGGGCGGCGTTTGCCGTGCGCCGCGATTCGGGAAGAACGGAGTATGAAGAATCGGACGGAATCTTGGAGCTTGACGCATAAAGAGCTGCTTCCCGAAACAAAATATTGGTAAATCTACCGAGGTCTGAATCCAAATGAACCGTAATGACAATCAAAGACGCAAGGCTGCGCCGAATCCGCGTAAATCTTCTCCCACACTTATGTCGCAAATATTAAAATTCGCGCGCAACAACTCGCTTTTGCTTATGCTGCTTGCCGCAGCGCTTGTGATCGGATTGCTTGTCGGAGTGATCCTCTCGGGAGTATTCGGTAAAGAAAAGCATAATGATAGCGACGGTGAAACTTTGTCCGAGAGCGTATCTGCGGATGATCTGTCCGAGAGCCTGCCGCTCGATATCAAGTTCCCGATCCAGGATGACAACGAAAAACCGTCCGGAGCTTTGACAAGCGAGGCGACGTCGGAAAGCGAAAGCACTTCCGATTCCGAAGTGCAAACGCCGGTAAGAATGCTTGACAACATGAAGATCGAAAATACCGAATGGGCATATTATCTTGTAAACCGTTCAAATACGATATCCGCCGACTTTGAAGCCGACACCGAGTTCGGCGCGGTATATTCAAACGGCAGAGATTACTATTTCGACGCGCGTATAACCGAATATGTCAAGGCGATGATAAACGACGCCGCGCTTGACGGAGTGAATCTGTACGTTTGTTCGGCGTACCGCTCGTATAAACGTCAGACTTCGAATTTTGAGAATCGGTTGCGCGAGTATGCAAACTCCAAAACGGCGTTCGCTACTGCATACAGGTACACTGCCGGATATATTGCGGTGCCTGGCAGCAGCGAGCATCAGACCGGACTTGCCGTTGACTTTATTACCGACGGATATATGACGCTTGACGACGGTTTTGAAAACACCGACGCATACAAGTGGCTGAGCAAAAATGCTTACAAATACGGTTTCATCCTGCGCTATCCGTCAGACAAGTCGGATAAGACCGGCATCTTTTACGAGCCGTGGCACTTCAGATTTATCGGCTTTGAGAAGAGTCGTGACATAACCGAGAGCGGACTTTGCCTTGAAGAATATATGGAAAAGAACGGCGACGAGTTTACACCGCTTGAGAGTATGTATATTCCCTCAACCCCTGCGTGGTATGAGGCTTACTTAACCGCTAAACCCCAAGACACTTCCGTAGATAACGGTACAAGTGAGAGCACGAGTGCAACCGAATCGGCAAGCGTCAGCGAGAGCACGAGCGAGACCGAATCTGCAAGCG
>DHJP01000001.1:0-172 GCA_002404395.1 Clostridiales bacterium UBA4717 | reverse complement strand
GAGAGCACGAGTGAAACCGAGTCGGCAAGCGACAGCGAGAGTATGAGCGAGACCGAATCTGCAAGCGACAACGAGAACACGAGTGAAACCGAGTCTGCAAGCGACAGCGAGAACACGAGCGAAACCGAGTCTGTAAGCGACAGCGAGAACACGAGTGAAACCGAGTCTGCAA
>DHJP01000064.1:3716-3998 GCA_002404395.1 Clostridiales bacterium UBA4717 | reverse complement strand
CACAAAGCCCTCGCCGCTTGCCCGCGGATGCTTTGCACATTTCTTGAATTTCGGCGGCTCGGCGTTCGGATCGAGCGGCAGATACATCAGATCGATCCCGCACTCGGAGGTGTCGGAGACCGTAAAGCCCTTGTGCGCCATGTATTTCGGGTCGGAAAGAAATTCCCGTTTTCTGCCCTCGGCGGAAAGAATACAAACGCCCTTTCTGCCTTGCGCCTTCGCGTCGCGGATACATTCGGAAAGCAGATCGTTTGAATATCCGTGTCCTTTCATCGCGCCCGC
>DHJP01000064.1:0-3582 GCA_002404395.1 Clostridiales bacterium UBA4717 | reverse complement strand
GATAAAGCACTTGCCGCGCTCCTTGCTGCGGTAAAAGACCAGCCCCTCGTCAAAGCGCTGCTTCAGCCATTCTTTTTTGGCAAGGCTTTGCTTGCCCGACATTGCGCAGCAAATGTGTTCTGCGTCAATGTTGTCCTTGGTGATGCGTATGTAATCCATGTATTCGACTCCGTTTTTACAAAAATTTGCGCTTTACAGTTCAAGGCGCATTAAAACCAGCGTTTGAAATCCCGAGATCCGCGAGTTGAATCCGAGCGGATTTCTGCCGTATTCGACAAATCCGAATTTTTTATATACCGAGATCGCCCGCGCGTTGTCCGCTGCCACGCTCAGCTCAAGCTGAACATATCCGGCGTTTTTTGCGCATTCGATGCAGGCTTCCGTCAGCGCCGTGCCAATCCCGAACCCCCAATATTCTTTTAGTACGTTGATGCCGAATTCCGCGCGGTGCTTCACCTTGCAGTATGAACCGAGCGCGTCGATCCCGGCAGTCCCCGCAAGCCTGCCGTCTATCAAAGCGAGCAATTCGGTTTCATTCGGACTTTTCGCCTTTTCTTCAAGGAAACGGCTTTCCGCTTCGGCGTCAAAGCGGTTCTCGTCGGGATAGCTCAAAAGGTGATCGGTTTCGGCGTGCGTGAGCTTGAAACATTCAAGCACTGCGGCGCCGTCCGAAGCTTCGCCGTTTCTGATATACAGCTCCTTGCCGTTTTTGAGAACGCTCCTCTTTTCGTATTTCATATCAACCCTTTCCGTATGTTTTGAAAAAATGCCGTATGTGCCTTTCGGCTAAAGCAAGCGTTGCTTCCGTGTGCTCAGGCTCGCGGTCGCAGAGATTGATCCAGACGTTGACCGGCAGACACAGCTCGGCTGCCAGAAGCTCCGGCTCATCGGCGACTAATTTTTTCTGACGAATGAGAAACCCGATAAGCCCGGTAAAATAGCGCATTATGTCGGTGTAGTTCTGCTTGGTCTGCAATTCTGCCAGCTGCGGATTGCGGAATTGTTCGATAGTCAGCAGCTTCCGCGCCCTGCTGAGCTGCGGATCCTGAAGAATATAGCGTACCTGCCCCAAAAATAACTGCACCGCAGAGTCAAAGTTCAGCGCTTGCATATTTTGGGTGAAATCGGGATCCTCCCAATCCGCCGCGGCAAATATCGAGTGTTTTTCATAGCTTTCAAGGACCCTTTTCGTCAGCTCGTCAAGTATCTCCTGCTTGCCTTTGAAATGACTGTACAGCGACGCCTTGCGGATCCCGACAGCGTCCGCGATCTGCGAAACTGAAGTGGCGTCAAAGCCCTGCGTAGAAAAAAGCTCAAGCGCCGCGTTTAAAATTTCCTGCTTGGTACTGAATCTTTCCATTCGGTTTCCTCCGGGCAAAGTAATATCATTACTATTATAGCTTCCGAACGATAGGTTGTCAAGAGGGAAGACGATAAATCAGCGCCGACCTGAGCCGCGCCGCAATGCGCAGCAGCACGGAGCTGTATCGCGTCACGTCATAACAGCTTCGCGATTTTTTTCACGAGTCGCTTGTTTTTTTGAAAACCATGTTGTATAATAATGCCGAGGGCGATCATAAAGCCGTGATCGCCGAGTTTTTCGAAACTTTCCGACAGCCGTACAGGAGCGGACGTGCATAATGAATAACGGATTTGAACAATTTTATGAGCGGCACTACCTTATGGTCTATCGGCTCTGTTACACATATATGAAAAACCGATATGACGCCGAGGATTGCACCGAGGATGTGTTTGTAAAGGTGCTTTCGGGCGGGTTTTCGTTCAACGACGAGACTCATGAACAGAAATGGCTTGCCGTTACCGCGATAAATCTGTGTAAGGATCGACTGCGGCATTGGTTCCGTCGGATAGTTGCGCCTATAGACGAGGCGGAGACGCTGGCGGGCGCACCGGTTCCCGAGCCTGACGAAACGCTTGACGCCGTCCTGAAGCTTCCCGCAAAGTATAAGGATGCTATTTATCTTCACTATTACCTGGGATATGAGACCGACACTATCGCTGAAATGTTAGGAAAGCCGCCGTCAACCGTGCGAAATCACCTTTCCGAGGCACGCGCGCTGCTTAAGAAAAAGCTCGGAGGGTGATCGGCACGGAATTTGCGCACGACTTTCCCGTTTTGAAACGCTGCCGTTAATTTTATGCCCCCTGCTAAGCTTCGCGAGAGCGGAGTCTCGGGTCTCGCGTCTGCAATTTCCGAGGCTTCGCCGACGAAAATTGCCGTTAATTTTGTGTGAGAAATATAGTGAGAATTATTATGAAAGATCAGATCAAAAACGCCGTTGACCGTATCGAGCCGGAAAAAGATGCGAAAGCCCGTATGTACCGCAATATAACGGAAAAAGCCGCGTCGTCGGCGAAAAACGACCCAAAACGCGGGTCGGGCAATTTCACTCGCGTGATCCTGCCGCTCGCGGCTTGCATATGTATCATGGTGCTCGGAGCCGCGCGATTTTTGCCGCTCGGCAATTGGTTCGGGCAGGACACGTATCCGAGCGATTCGCTTGAGCAGGGAGGAAACCCATACGTCGAAGTCGAAAACGCCGCCGCGTTTGATAAGCTCGGTATCACGCTTGACGCGCCGAACGCCGCCGAGGACAAAGCCTATGCGATAATCGGCGGAGAGATCGCGGAGGTAGAGTTTCGGCTTGACGAACATTATTATCGGCTGCGCGCGTCGAAAGGCGAGGACTTTTCGGGCATAAGCGGCGAAACGGTCTCGCGTGAGCCGATAGAGAACGGCAAAGACGCCGAGCTTGTAGTCCTGAACGTCATCGGCACGGGCGAGTGCAGAATGATCGTATGGGCGGACGGCGACGTAAATTTTTCGCTTTATAACTCCGATAACGCGTCGGCAGAGCAGCTGCGCGAAGTGTATGAAAAAATAAATTAAAAAAATTTTTGAAAATCTCCGACAATTTTCGCCCGCGGATCGTTATACGTATGGAAGCGCAAAAAAGGCTTCAGCGTATAACGATTTTTTTATACGCAAAATTTTCGCGCGCGAAAATTGCCGCTTATTTTATGAGTCGGCTACGCCGACATATGGAGGTTATCATGAAAAAATTGACTCTTATCTTTACCGCGCTTGTTTTGATCGCCGCCCTCGCGGCGTGCGGAGGTTCCAAAAACGTACTGCTCGACCCGACTCAGGATCCCAAAACGTCCGACACAGCAGCGTCAGACACCGCGACACCCGACGATAAACCGGACTCCGAGCTTACCCCCGCCGCCGTCGAAAAGGCGATCGCCGACGCGCTCGGCTCCGACAGCTACCTTTGCGATACCGACATTGAAGAAAGCCGGCTCCAAAACTCCTACGGCTTTGACATGACGAAGATAAAAGCCTATGTTGCAAAGCAGAACGCTATCTCGGCGGTCAACCTTGACACGGTGATAATTCTCAAAGTCGAGGACGGCTACGCCGATACCGCCGTCGATATTCTGAACAGCTCTTACGCGCAAACGGTAAGCTATATCCGTCAGTACGCGTTCGGAGTCGGAAAAGTGCTGAACGCACGGATATATAAAGAGGGAAATTACGTTATGTATATTCTTGCGGGC
>DHJP01000110.1:6377-13743 GCA_002404395.1 Clostridiales bacterium UBA4717 | reverse complement strand
GGGCGGATACCCATGTGACGCTTTTTGCCGGCTTTACCGATCTTAATGATCTCATGCTCGATATTTCCGATCTGGCCGATAGTCGCGGTGCAGTCAAGTCTTACGAGACGAACTTCGCCTGAAGGAAGTCTTACCTGAGCCATTCCGTTTTCCTTAGCCATGAGCTGAGCTGCGCTTCCCGCGCTGCGTACAAGCTGTCCGCCCTTGCCGGGATAAAGCTCAACGTTATGGATAAATGTACCTACCGGAATGTTGGCGATCGGGAGGTTGTTACCGGGCTTGATATCTGCCTCGGCGCCCGAGTAAAGTACGTCGCCGTCGGTAACTCCGAGCGGTGCGATAATGTACTTTCTGGTGCCGTCGTCATACTCAACGAGCGCAATATAAGCGGTTCTGTTGGGATCGTACTCAACTCCGATAACCTTTGCAGCTTCAAGCTTGTTACGCTTAAAGTCGATGATTCTGTACTTCAGCTTGTTTCCGCCGCCCTGATGACGAACGGTGATCTTTCCGTAGCTGTTGCGTCCGGCATTTTTCTTAAGAATTACCGTCAGCTTTTTCTCGGGAGTGAACTTTGTTACCTCATCGAATGACGGAGAAGTCATATGTCTTCTCGCAGCCGAAGTAGGCTTAAACTTCTTTACTGCCATTTATCTCACTCTCCTTCTTACATCATACCTTCAAAGAACTCGATCGGCTTGGAATCCGACTTGAGCGTAACGATGGCTTT
The DNA here is from genome assembly GCA_002404395.1 of Clostridiales bacterium UBA4717. GTDB lineage: Bacteria > Bacillota > Clostridia > Oscillospirales > CAG-272 > UBA4717. The sequence continues at coordinate 13,013 of DHJP01000110.1, read as the reverse complement.
TTTCCATTCGGAAGTATAGCCGGCGTGAACGCCGAGTCTCTTGGGCTTCTTCTTCATATTGATGGTATTTACATCAGCAACCTTTACGCCGAAAAGCTCTTCGACAGCGTCTGAGATCTCAGGCTTTGTAGCGTTCTTCATCACCTTGAAGACGTACTTCTTGCCGGCTGCCATCGACATGCTGGCTTCAGTGATGATCGGCTTAATGATAATATCGTGAACCGTCTTCATTATGCATACACCTCCTGGATCTTTTCGGCAGCCTCTTTAGCTACGATAAACTTATCGCAGTTGAGGATGTCGTATACGTTAAGAGTGTTTACATACGCGGTCTTTACGCCCGGAATATTAGCCATGCTCTTAACGGTAGCTGCATCGGGTGCGGGAAGCACGACAAGTGCCTTCTTCTCGCTGCCGAGTGCCTTAAGCATTGCAGCCATTGTCTTTGTTTTGTACTCTGCATTCTTGATCTCGCTGACAACGATCATTTCGCCGCCCGCAACCTTTGAGGACAGAGCGCTCTTCATTGCAAGTCTCTTGACCTTCTTGTTGATCGTAATGCGGTATTCTCTCGGCTTCGGGCCAAGTGCCACGCCGCCGTGCGTCCACTGCGGAGAACGGGTCGAACCCTGTCTTGCGTGACCGGTTCCCTTCTGTCTCCAGGGCTTCTTTCCGCCGCCCGAAACCTCGGTGCGGGTAAGAGTGGACTGTGTGCCCTGTCTCTGATTTGCAAGATATGCCTTGACCGCGGTATGAAGTACCGAAGCGTTGACTTCAATGCCGAAAACAGCATCGGAAAGCGAAATATCGCCAACTTCCTTACCGGTCATATCAACAACCTTCAAATTTGGCATCGTAATTTTCCTCCTTCCGATTACGCTTTAACAGAATTGCGCAGGAAGACGATGTCTCCGCGCGATCCGGGAACTGCTCCCTTGACCGCGATGAGGTTCTTCTCAGCGTCGATCTTAACTACTTCAAGATTCAGAACAGTAACCTGTTCATTACCGTACTGACCTGCCATCTTCTTGTTCTTGAACACTCTCGACGGGCTTGAGTTAGCACCCATAGAACCTACCTGACGGTGGATAGGACCTGTACCGTGAGTAGCTCTCAGTGTGTGGTGTCCCCATCTCTTGACAGCACCGCTGTATCCGCGTCCCTTTGTCGTACCGGTTACATCGACCTTTTCGCCTGCGGCGAAGGTATCGGCGGCAACGACATCACCGACGTTCATTTCAGCTGCATTGTCAAGGCGGAATTCCTTAAGATGCTTCTTGAATTCAACACCCGACTTGTTGAAGTGTCCCTGAAGCGGCTTGCTCAGGTGCTTTGCCTTAACAGGCATAAAGCCGAGCTGAACCGAATCGTAACCGTCGTTTTCAACAGTCTTTTTCTGCGTTACCACGCAAGGACCTGCTTCGATAACGGTAACCGGTATCACACTTCCGTTTTCGGTAAAGATCTGCGTCATGCCGATCTTCTTTCCGATAATTCCCTTTTTCATTTTTCTTCCTCCTTAGGTTATTGGTTGACGCCTTGAATTCCGGACTCGCCGTTAACGCCAACTTGACCTTCGCCGCAGTTTATCGGTACGCGGCGGAGCTTTGGGGCTTTGCTCTTTCTCAGAGCTTGATGTCGATCTCAACGCCTGCCGGAAGCTCGAGCGACGTAAGCGCATCGACGACCTTCTGGTTGGGCTTGAGAATGTCAATGAGTCTCTTGTGAGTTCTGAGCTCGAACTGCTCGCGGCTGTCCTTGTACTTGTGGACCGCGCGCAGGATCGTGATGATCTCCTTTTCGGTCGGAAGCGGAACCGGACCGGATACTTCCGCGCCGCCCGCCTTCGCAGCGTCAACGATCTTCTTTGACGCCTGGTCGATAAGGGAGTGATCGTAGCTCTTGAGACGAACTCTGATTTTCTCCTTTGCTGCCATGGTTTGTTCCTCCTTTAAAATATTCGGTTGCCGGACAATGCCGGCCGATCTTTTAAACGAGGGCGTTTTCTTCGTAACACCTTTCCGGGCGTTTCATCCGTTTCCTTTTAAAAAGCCGGCGCACGAAAACGTGCCCCGACCCTCGGTCGGATAAACTCCCGAATGTGCCACCCAATTTCGCCCGGTTAAAATATCGGACATACTCCACGAAAATTCCCTGCAAAGCGGACAATTTCGTCCGAATTTGCAGCCACCTTTCGCTTCATCGCACATCAAGCTTTTTTATTATACAACATTTTTTTTTCGATTGCAAGAATTTTCTAAAAAATCATCGCCGATAATGATAAAATTTTCACTAAAGTTTTTGAAAGTTTTTTGTGCATATTGCCTATAATATTTGACTTTTTTACTTTTTAAGCAATTTGTTAGCAAATAATTCATATTTTCGGTTTAAAATATGAATTACGAACCGAAATGTATCATATATTTTGCTGCTTCAAATGTCGGTTGTGCGGCGTGCATTTCCGCGTACCGTCTATATATAAATTATAGGAAGGAAATCATACAATGAATAAACGCTCATATCGCGGTTATGCGCTTGCCGCGTTGCTTTCCGCTGTCGCTGTCACCATATTGCGAATCTTCGTATCACTGTTTTACACAGAGGCTTACACCGGTGTATATGTGCGGGACGCATTGCTTCCGACAGTGCTTACAGTGTCCAGTGCATTGCTTATAGCAGTATTTTCCGTAACCGGATATTTTATTCAAAAAAAGAGGCCATTTACTTATAAGTCGTCAGGAACGCGTATCGACGTTATCGCCTCGGCATTCGTCGGCTTTATGTGCTTTGCGGTCTCTGCTTTTCTGATACTTGATATGATGCTCAAGAAGAGCTATACGATCGCGCTTATAGTTATCGCCGCCTCGGGTATACTCTCCGGCTTTTATTATGTTGCCGGAATTTTTGCCGGCGAAAGACGGCGCGGAGTCTTTGCGCTTTTGGCGATCTTTCCTATGCTTTTAAACGTGTCTCTGCTTGTCGAGCTTTATTTTGATAGCACAATACTTATATCCTGCCCGAACCGCTATTATAATCAGCTTGCATATGTAGCGGTCATGTTTTTCCTGCTCGCGGAGATGCGGAATGCAGTAGGCGGAAACGCAAAAATATATATACCCTCCGCCGCAGTTGCCGGAAGTCTGCTGGCCGTTTCCTCGATTCCGAACCTCGCGGTATATCTTTTATCCGGATCGTTATTCCCAAAGCTCATGCCCGCGCAAGGTGCTACCGACCGTCCGATAATATATGCGCTTGAACTTGCGTTTGCAATATACGCCTTTATGCGGCTCTTTACGCTTTGCAGGACTGACCGAGGCAACGCGGAGTATGAAGAAGACCCGACCGAATTTATCAAAAACAATTGATACATATTATTTTGTATGCAGTAAGGACTCACGAAAACATTGATTTTTGTGAGTCCTTACTTATTTATATCTCGCAAAATTCAGTATTCGGGTACTTTTTCTTGACTGCGTCATCAAATCTGTAGTCCGAAATTACCGCGTCCACTTCGCTCAGATCGCATTGAACGTATTCGCACTCAACATTCAGCTTGGTGTGGTCGGTAAGATAAAAAACCCGTTCGGAATTGCGTTTGACCGTCTCATAAAGCAAAAAATATGTACGCGAGCCGCCGATCATTCCATCCTCCGAAATGCCGCCGGTTGCAAAGAACATACCGTCAAATCTGAACTTCATCGCCGTAACGACCGCGCATTCTCCTCCGAGCATAGTCGGGATCTCAGTCACTTCCCCTCCCGTGCAGATCACCTTTACTCCATGCTCGCTCAGATACGCCACAAGAGACATATCATTCGTCACTACCGTCACATCCGCCGTTTCGGTCAGAAACTTACCTATTCCCTCGGCAGTCGTCGAACCTCCGATAAAAACAGTATCTCCGGGCTTAATAAAATCCGCCGCGCGTTTCGCTATGTGATTTTTTGCGATCTTCATTTTATGATATCTGAATTCAAGCGGAACCGCTCGGTTTTCGACCAGCTCCACTCCACCGTAGCTCCTCACTACAAGCTTTCGGCTTTCAAGAAGATTCAGGTCTCTGTTGATCGTAGCATTGCTGTAGTGCAGCTTTTCTGTCAGATATTTCACCGTCACATATCCGTTTTCCTTAAGTATTTCAAGTATCCGATCAGTGCGCTCTCTGCCGTACATTCTTCTGCGCCTCCTTTATTTACCGATCGCGGCTTAAGTTTGCCGCAAATTGATAAAAGTTGATAATTTTCCATTGTTTCAGCCGATATTGCAAAATGTTGACAAAAGGCTTATAATGATTATACTTGCTTTGGACCCAAAGGTCAATAGCAAAGCAACAAAAATTTTGATCGGAGCAAACTTATGAAAGACTTGACCGAAGGCAATATATACAAATCATTTTTGTTTTTTGCCATACCGCTGATACTTGCCGGCTTTCTCTCGCAGGCGTACAGCATAATCGACACGATCATTGCCGGAAAGATACTGAGCGCGGACGGACTTTCCGCGATCGGTTCTACCTCGGCGTTTATCCAATTCTTTTCCTCGATATTCTGGGGATACGGCGTCGGATTTTCCATTTATATCGCCCGACTGTTCGGCGCAAAGGAGTATGAAAGACTGAAAACGGCAATATGCGTAAACTACACCTTGCTTGCAGCGGCAATAATAGTCTTTGGATTGTTGGCAGTCTGCTTCAAAGATCCGCTGTTCTCATTGCTAAAAGTCGATCCCTCCATATATGATGCCGCCGCCGAATACTTTTCGATCTATATGCTCGGCTCTGTATTCTTACTGATGATGTCAAATGGTCTATATATTATGAATGCCTTCGGAAGCGGTTCGTATCCGCTGTTCATGTCGATCGTTTCAACCGCTTTGCATATCGGCGGAAATCTGTTTGCGGTCAAGGTGCTTAACCTCGGAGTCGGCGGGATCGCCTTATCAACCGTTTTTTCCGCAATTGTGGTAGACATTCTTTACATAGTCGAAATAAACCGCTGTTTTCACAAAATGGGCGTCGGAAAATACCGTATCAAATTTGACCTTAAAAGTCTCAACAGCTCTCCGAAATATTCATTCCCGGCAATGCTGCAGCAAATGCTGATGTATTTTGCTTCGGTCGTCATATCACCGATGGTAAACGGAATAAGCAGTGCCGCTTCCGCCGCATATATTATAAATCTTAAGGTATATGACGTAACCGCTACAATATATCAGAACTCGGCAAAAACGCTGAGTAACTACACCGCCCAAAGTCTCGGCGCCAAGAAATACCAAAATATTAAGCGCGGACTCAAGGTCGGGGTAATTCAGGGACTCGCGTTTACACTGCCTTCGCTTGCACTGACAGTGATCTTTGCACGTGAATTCTGCGCTTTCTTCCTGCCGTCAGGTTTTACCGGAGAAGCGCTTGAAATGGCGATCATATTTGCCCGCTACTGTATGCCGTTCGTATTACTTAACTTTATAAACAATCTGTTCCATTCATTCTACCGCGGAGTCGCGGCTATGAAGCTTTTGGTCTCAGCCACCCTTATCGGCTCGGCATCACGCATCATCGCAACATATTTTGCGGTAAAAAGCTTCGGAATGAACGGCGTGTACATCGGTTGGGCAATATCCTGGCTCGTTGAGTGTATCTATACACTTATAATGTACTTCTCCGGCATATGGATACCTGCGGAAATGAAAGAATATTACGCACACAGCTCTTCGGCACACGACACTTCGGCAGTACGCGAAAGCGCCGTTTAAACCACTATATTGAAATGCCCCGAGACCGATTTTTCCATCGGTCTCGGGGCATCTGTTTCAGCATATTCATTCGCCGCAGTCTTTGATCGGCGAAAGTTTATCACTGTTTGGAAGCAAGCGCTGCCTTGTGCCTGTCCACAAGCGAATGGATCCTTGCGGCAGGATCGAGCAGCTTGCTTATAGTATAATCGTGATTGAGCGTATCTATTATGTACGACACATACTTACACATATTTACCTCTGCATACCACGGCTTGGTGAGCAGCTCGGGAGTTCTGTAAATAAGGTTGGTAGTAAATATTTTGTCGATCGTTCCCTTTGCATACGCTTCATCAAAAAGTTCAAGTCCGTTGCAGAAAAGTCCGAAAGTAGCAAATACGAATATACGTTTTGCGCCCTTTTCCTTGAGCTGGAGCGCAACGTCGAGCATCGACTCGCCGGAGGAGATCATATCGTCAACAACTACCACATCCTTGCCTTCGACACTGCGCCCGAGGTATTCATGTGCTTCGATCGGGTTTTTGCCGTTTACGATAACCGTGTAATTGCGGCGCTTGTAGAACATACCGAGATCTACGCCGAGCACGGATGAATAGTACATACAACGCGACATACCGCCTTCATCGGGCGAGATCATTACAATATCGTCCTTTTCAAGCGAAATATCGGGATAGTTGCGCACAAGCGCCTTGATCATCTGATAGGTCGCACGCACATTGTCAAAGCCGTTAAGCGGGATCGCATTCTGAACTCTCGGGTCATGAGCATCAAACGTGATAAAGTTTGCAACACCCATGTTTGCAAGCTCCTGAAGCGCAATAGCGCAGTCGAGCGATTCACGTGTCGAACGCTTATGCTGTCTGCCCTCGTAAAGCATAGGCATTA
>DHJP01000110.1:5821-6278 GCA_002404395.1 Clostridiales bacterium UBA4717 | reverse complement strand
CGCTTCAGATCCTGAAAATGATCATCGGGACTCATCGGCACCGTCTGACCGTACATTTCGTAAGTTACTCCGTAATTGAAACAGTCGGAAACAATATAAACGTCGTGACCGCGAAGTGAAGTGGTAACAAGTCCCTTAGCTTCACCCGAACCGAAACGCGGGCACTTTGCTTCCACAAGGAAGCTTTCGTCACTGCTTCGCCAAGCCTTCAGATAACTGTCAACCTTTTCCACGAAGGCTTCACAGCCGCGCATTCCGATAACGCTGATATCTCCGACAAGTTCACCGCTCATAGCTTTTCTGCTCCTTCTCAAAGGAATTAACCTTTGCATAAAAATATATTAAATTTCCGTTTCGGCAAATGTCGAAAAAAAGAGACACTCGCCCTCAGGGTAATTATATCATATCTTCGGGCATTTTTGAATAGTTTTTGAAAAAAAAACGAACTTTGTGTATT
>DHJP01000110.1:299-5750 GCA_002404395.1 Clostridiales bacterium UBA4717 | reverse complement strand
CTTGAGAAAATCTATATATCTTTTCAGGTCGTATCTGACGATCGCGTGTTCACCCGGTCTCAGATGATATTCAACGCTTCCGCCGTGGAATTCCTCTCCCGGCTCGGGATAACGGTCGAAATTGCCGAAAAAGCCGGGCAATCCGAATTGCTCATAAACCTTGCCGACAATACACGCAGTAAGATATTCGCTCTCGGGATCAGCCCACTTATCAAGGCTTGCCGATGCAATATACAGTTTGCGCGGCGCGATCGCGGCGGCAAGAAAATGTTGGTCGAACGGCATTGCCGCAGTAGCTTCTTCGCCGATATAGTCCTTGTATTTCTCGCAAAACCAATACGGGAACAGCCTTCCGCATATATCCGCGATCCGCTCTCCCTGCTTTCCGCGAGTAATCGCCGCTCCCGAACATCCCGAGTCATTTGAAATGGCATGAGTCACCCGCGTATCCTGCGCCGCACACCAAAGTGCGGTCTTTCCGAGTCTTGAGTGTCCGACCACAGCTATACGAGACCTGTCATAACAGTCAAAAGTAAGCAGATAGTCGAGCGCGCGGCTTGCCGCCCACGCCCAATATCCAAGCTTGCCCCAAGAGGCAACGCCTGATGCGTTTCTGCCGAATTTTCCTGCCAGACCGTCGCTAAAATCGGAGTTGTCGGCAGTAATATCATTATTGTATATCACAGCGAGCGCACAGCCGTTATCGACGATCTCTTCCTCACAAAGCCTCTGCCTGTTCGGTATGCCGTTGTCACCGCCAAACTGACCTTTACGGAAGCCGCCGCTCGCATATGCAAATCCGATGTACAGGAATAGCGGAACCGGCTTATCGGTTTTCGGACGGCTAACAAATACATATAAATCGTGCGGTCCGCGCGGAGTGGTCACGGTAACAACTATATCCTCTGCTATCGCGGTGCCGCCGTAGTAATTGTCCTTTGAAAGCGCTACCTTTCCGGTTACCTCAAAAGGAAAATCGGTATTAAATCCGTATTCGTGCTCACTCAGGATCGAAACCAGCCTCCGACGCGCGGATTCGGGATCGTTTACGTCAAACTCGGGCAGCTTCGGAAGTTTGCGGCGTTCGATCTCGGAATCAATGAAATTCATACTAACACATTCTTTCCGCCAGCTTTGCGCCGCCGAGTATATGAAAATGCATATGCTTCACCGACTGACAGCCGTCGTTTCCTATGTTCGTAATCACCCGATAACCGTTTACAAGTCCGCAAAGTTTCGCGATCTCCGGTATAACCGCAAAGATATCAGCGGCAATATTCGCATTTTCGGCATTAAGCTCATCTGCGGACGCGATATGACACTTGGGAATGACAAGCACGTGTACCGGTGCCTGCGGATTTAAGTCCTTAAATGCCAATACCTTATCGTTTTCAAACACTTTGGTCGACGGGATCTCACCGCTTATTATCTTGCAAAAAATACAATCCATTTTTCCGCTCCTTGTGTCCATACATAATCGGTATGAGAAAACTCATATTCGTTATAAAAAGTATACCACACAAACATTAAAAACACAAGTAACGCACAGAATTATTTTACATATTGCAAATCTTAATAATTTTGTGTTGACTTTGTCGAAAAATCGGGATATAATATGAGCATAAGAATTATTTATTCGGAAAGGAATCCAAAAAATGAAAGTAACAAAAGAATCCATAATCGGCGATATCCTTGATTTTGACAACGGCACTGCGCAGTTTTTCCTTGAGATCGGAATGCATTGCCTCGGCTGCCCCTCGGCACGCGGTGAAAGTATTGAAGATGCCTGCGCGGTTCACGGAACCGATGCCGACGAGCTTGTTGCCAAGATAAACGACTACCTTGAGTCCAAATGAGGCACGACAAATAAATTTACGCTTTAAGGGACTCAGGCAGTCCCTTATCTTTTATCTACGAAAGGATAATCCATAATGGAAATCAGACGTGCAAATCTTTCGGATGTTGACGGAATAATGAAAATTATAGCCGAAGCGCAAAAATATCTGAAACTGCAACGCATTGACCAATGGCAGGACGGTTTTCCGAGCCGCGAAGTAATAGAAAACGATATAAATAACGCCGAGGCATACGTTATCTGCGATAATGATACGGTAGCGGCATATTACGCCTTTTACCATGCCCCCGAACCCGTATACGCCGATATCCACTGCGGCGCTTGGGGAGATGACGACGGTAAATACGGCGTCATTCATCGCATGGCGGTTTCGGAAGCCTACCGCGGGCAAGGACTTTCACATAAACTGTATGAACACGCAATAGGGCGTTGCCTTGAGCTTGGATATAATTCGATTAGAGTTGACACTCACGCGCAGAATGTTATAATGCGCTCACTTGCGGCGGCGCACGGCTTTGAATATTGCGGTATCGTATACTATCCGGGCGGACTTGAGCGGATAGCATATGAAAGAATGTTAATACCGACCGCGCTTTAATTTTGAAAATGAGTATTGATAACAGACTTTCCGCCTGCGCTTCGCTCGTACGTCACGGCTCACTTGTCGCCGACATCGGAAGCGATCACGCATATCTGCCGATCTATCTGATCGAAAACGGCATTTGCCCGCGGGCTATCGCCTCGGATATAAACGAAGGACCCGTAGCGCGTGCAAGGCAAAATGTGTCGGACGCGGGACTTGAAAAGCTCATAACGGTAATGCTTGCCGACGGACTTGATTCGGCGTCAAAGTCGGCTCCCGATGATATAATAATCGCCGGAATGGGCGGCGAGCTGATACGCGACATTCTTTCGCGCTCCGAATATGTAAAAGAACCGGGGGTCAGACTGATACTTCAGCCGATGACAATGCCGGAGGTACTGCGCACCTATCTGTACGAACACGGCTTTGCCGTCACGGATGAGCTGATATGCCGCTCGGCGGGCAAAAATTATCAGATAATCGCCGCCGCATATGATGGTGTTCCGCGCAAAATTTCGTATGAACTTTCGGTTATCGGCGAAATAAACTCAAAACGGATCGCCGAAAAGCCTACAGAAAGCGATGTTTTATACATAAATACGCTTGAGACGGCGCTCAGACGCCGGATCGTCGGAATGAAGTCAGCCGAAGCGCCGGATACAGCTGCGATCTCACGCGACATTAGTCTTATTGAATACATAGCAAAGCTTCGCGGCGGAATTATTAAAAATTAAGGAGCAGTTAAAAAATGACGACTACTCGCGACTTGTATAAATACCTTGACGAAAAATTCCCGAAAACGCTTTCATGCGAATGGGATAACGACGGGCTGATGTGTTGTGCCGACCCGGAGAAAGCAATAAAGCGTGTACTCATAACGCTTGACATTACAAATGAAGCGATCGAATATGCACTATCGTGTTCATTTGACGCGATAATATCGCATCACCCGCTGATTTTTTCGGGGATCAAAGCGCTCAACACCGACTCAGGAGTATCGTCAAGATCTATCGCGCTTGTAAAAGCCGATATTTGCGCAATGTCGTTCCACACACGCCTTGATGCGGCAGTCGGAGGGGTGAACGACGCACTTGCAGAGCGACTCGGACTTCATGAAGTAACCGCATTTGAAACTGAGGGCATAGCCATGGGACGCATCGGCAAGCTTGAAAAGCCGATGCAGACTCACGAACTTGCAGCCTTTATAAAAACGCGGCTCGGCGCACCATATGTCAACTATTCGGGCAATTCCGGAGAGATCAGCACCCTTGCCCTGCTCGGCGGCTCGGGCAAGGATGAAATAGCGATTGCCGCATCGCTCGGAGCGGACGCCTATTTAAGCGGCGAGCTTGGTTATCACAGTCTGACCGATGCCGTCGATTCGGGCATCGTGCTATATGAAGCCGGACACTATTATACCGAATTTCCGGTATGTGAAAAGCTCAGAGCGGTCATTTCAGACGCTTTTCCGGAGCTTTATATTGAGGTAATCCCGAGCATAAACATTCATACCGTGTAAATACCGACGGAATTTCAGAATACAAAAAGACCCCGCGCTCTTTTGAGCACGGGGTTTCTTCTCGCTTTGGCAAAAGTTATCTGGATTTACGCTTTCTTGCGGCTTCCGACTTCTTCTTGCGCTTTACGCTGGGCTTTTCATAATGCTCTCTTTTGCGCAGTTCGGAAAGCACACCGCTTCTCGCGCACTGTCTCTTAAATCTGCGAAGCGCGCTATCGATTGATTCATTATCCTTAACAATGATTTCTGCCATCGTGATATCCCTCCTTCCGTAAATGGAAAAAAGAAGATAAAATATCTCTCAAGTAATTATACTATAAAACTCAAGTGCTTGTCAATAGTATTTTTGGATTTCCGCGCATTTTTGTCAAATTATTTGACAACTATGTTGATAATTTTTCCGGGAACGCAGATTTCCTTGATTATCGTCCGACCGTCGATGTAAGGAAGGATACGCTCGTCCGACTTTGCAGCGGCAAGTGCCGCTTCCTTGTCAGCGTCAGCAGACAGAGTAACGGTAAATTTTACTTTTCCGTTGATCTGCACCGGAACCTCGATCGTTTCGTCAAGCGTCTTTCCTTCATCCCACTCGGGCCATTCAGACAGCGAACAAAGCGAGCTTTCACCGCAATACTCCCAGATCTCCTCGCATATATGCGGGGCAAACGGGCAGAGCAGACGAACAAATATCTTAAGTTCATCAAGCGTAAGCGAGCCGTGTGCATATATGTCGTTAATAAGCGTCATCAGCGCGGCGATCGCAGTGTTGAACTTCATCTCCTCAATATCGGAGGATACTTTTTTTACGGTCTTATGGAAGGCTGACTCAAGCTCGCGCGTGTATCCGCTGCCCTTTGCAATGTCGGTCAGCGCCGCAACACGTTCAAGGAAACGCTTGCAGCCTTTGACGCTGCTTTCGTTCCACGGAGCGGAGGAAGTATAGTCGCCCATGAAGAGAATGTAAACTCTGAGTACGTCGGCGCCGACTTCATCAACTACATTGTTCGGATCGACGACATTGCCTCTCGACTTGCTCATCTTTTCACCGTCGGGTCCGAGAATAAGTCCCTGCGCCGTGCGCTTTGCATACGGCTCAGACGTGGGAACTACTCCGATATCATAGAGGAATTTATGCCAGAAGCGCGAATAGATCAGGTGACGGGTCACGTGCTCCATACCGCCGTTATACCAATCGACCGGAAGCCAATATCTGAGCTTTTCAGGATCGGCAAGACACTTGTCATTGTGCGGATCAATATATCTGAGATAATACCAAGACGAGCCTGCCCACTGCGGCATGGTATCGGTCTCACGCTTTGCAGGACCGCCGCATTTAGGGCACTTGCAGTTCACAAATGAGTCGATCTTGGCAAGAGGGCTTTCTCCACCCTCTCCGGGAGCAAAGTTTTCCACATTCGGCAGTCTGAGCGGAAGCTCCTCGTACGGAACGCCGACAGTGCCGCAGTGCTCACAGTGCACGATCGGAATCGGCTC
>DHJP01000110.1:0-224 GCA_002404395.1 Clostridiales bacterium UBA4717 | reverse complement strand
TCCTTCATCTTATACTGCACGCCGCGTTCGCCGATACCGCGTTCTTCCAGGAACGAAGCCATTTTTTCAATAGCGTCCTTTTTGTTTGAAATACCGTTCAAAAAGCCCGAATTGACCATCACACCTTCTCCGGTGTAGGCTTCCTTGGAAATATCTCCTCCGCTTATCACTTCGATAATATCAATGCCGAATTTCTTTGCGAAATCATAATCGCGTTCATCATG
>DHJP01000140.1 GCA_002404395.1 Clostridiales bacterium UBA4717 | reverse complement strand
TACGTAGTAAATTCCATGCTTGTAATATACCTTGTAATGTCCGTTTACCGGGGTGGCGTCAACGATCTGAAAAGATTGATTAGGCTTGTAGATACCGGCTTCTACATAGTCGGTTGCGTCGGGAGAGGTCTTTACGATGAGCGTGCAGGTGGCAGTGCCTAAAGCTTTGATCTCCGGCGGCTCGGCAAGCTGGTTGTTTATGTCGAGAATATAGCAGTTTTTGCGGTGAAAGAAATAAACACCCGGCTTGTAACTGCCGTAAGGAATATACTTGGTACCGCCGCACGGAGCGCCTATGCCTCGGCTGGCGTCAACGCCGCCCGTGCTCCAGACCGCTACCCATTGATCGTTGTAAGCGACAACATCAAATTCGCTTGTATTGAAAGCGATAAATGCTCTGTTAGCGTTGCCTTCAACTCGGCTGTATTCGGAGCCGATCGGGAAATATCCGATTTCAATAAGCTCATCAAGCCGCTTTGAATGGTAGTTGATCGGCGGAGTGCCGGGGTAGAATGAAGCCCAAACTACGCCTTCCTTGCCTTCGTGACCGATGTGGATCACGGCTTTTCCGACAAGCGGCAGGTCCTCGGGGCGCTTATGCCTTGTCCATTCATTCGGCACTTCGGCATAGCCGAATGAGATAGCCTCGCCGTCGGTTGCCTTGCTTCCGCCGTAAATATAGTCCGAAAGCACGGTCATATCAATGTCATGCTGATATAACTCCGCTTTCTTTTCATCTGAAACGGCGGATACTGCCGACGAAAAAATTACGCACAGAGCGCAAATCATTATGCATAAAAGTTTCTTTTTCATATTTGACCTCCCCAAATTATTTACCATTTGAAATTATACACCCGAAGCCGCGAACATTGCAATACTTTTTTGAATTTTGAAGCAAACAATATCCACAATGCGCCCGCATATTCAACTTTTGGCGGATTCATCGGGTGTTTTAAGCGCAAATAGCTTGACTCCGGCTTTGAATTGTGGTATTATAAGTTGCACGCACGAAAAAGTGCGGAGCGTAGAGAAATGAGGGGACAGTAATGTATATCATTGAGCTTAAAGACGGAAGAGAAATCAAAATTGAGACTGATCCTGCAAATGCGCCGATCACCTGTGAGAATTTTGACAGGCTTGTCGGCGAAAATTTTTATGCCGGGATAATTTTTCACAGAGTCATAAAAAACTTCATGATCCAAGGCGGTGATCCGACCGGCACCGGCTGCGGGGGAAGCAAAAAGACGATAAAGGGCGAGTTTTCCGACAATGGTGTGAAAAACACCATCAGTCATGAGCGCGGGGTGATTTCAATGGCACGCAGTCAAAATTACGACAGCGCAAGTTCGCAGTTCTTTATTTGTCAGGCTGATTCTAAGTTTCTTGACGGTCAGTATGCTGCTTTCGGCAGGGTAGTTGAGGGAATGGATGTCGTTGATGAGATCGCTTCGGTCAGGACCGACCGACGTGACCGTCCGATCATTGATGTGGTTATCAGAACTATTAAGAAAGTTTGAATTTGATCAGATAAGCTTTTCGGGGGTCGCCCATGTGGGCGGCCCCCGAAGCTTTTATTGTATATTCAGAAAGAGAAGAAGTTTTTCGTGTTGTTATATGAAATATCAATGATAAGCTCCGCGAGGGCTTCGGGATCGTACGGGTATTCACCGTTTTCCACAAGTCTGCCGACATAATCGCAGAGAATACGTCTGAAATATTCGTGACGCGGATATGAAACGAGACTGCGCGAGTCGGTCAGCATACCGAGAAATTCTCCGAACGCCGAGAGGGTAGCAAGAGTCTCCATTTGCTCGCGCATACCCTTGATGTTGTCTGAGAACCACCATGCGCTGCCTTGCATAACGAGCGGTTTGCCGTCGCCCGAACGCTGGAATCCTCCGAGCAGTGCGCCCACGGCGGCGTTGTCGCACGGGTTGAGTGAGTAGATGATCGTGCGCGGCAGTGCGTCCTTCATATTGAATGCGTCAAGCATACGCGCAAGGTCGGCGACACCGCTTCTGCCGTCGATGATGTCAAAACCGGTGTCGGGACCGAGTGTTTCAAAATCGCGCGTGCTGACATTGCGGTTTGCACCGTAATGAAGCTGCATAACGAGCGAGTGCCGTTTGTACTCTTCGGCAAGGTGACACATGAGCGAGCCGCGGAAACGTACGAATTCGTCGTGAGTTACCTCTGCGCCATCCGAAGCAACAGCCTTTTCGAGGATCTTGTCAAGCTCGTAAAGCGAATCGGCGGTCTCAAATTCCACACAGTTGTCAAACGAGTGGTCGCTCGTCCTACAGCCGTAAGCGACAAAAAATTCGAGCCGCGCATCAAGCGCCGCTTCAAGCTCGCGGAAGTTTGTGATCTGCTTGCCCGATACCTCGGCAAGCTTTGCGAAATAGTCCTTGATCCCGCGTCGGTTTATGTTGAGCACTTTATCGGGACGGAAAGCGGGGAGCACCCGCGTTTTGAAGTCGGCATCGGCTTTGATCGCCTCGTGATATTCAAGTGAATCGATAGGATCGTCGGTTGTGCAGAGCAGATCTACCCTTGAATTTTCAATTATCGCCTTTGCACGCATCGAATCGTCGGCAAGTTTTTCGGAGGTGATGCGCCAGATCTCGTCGGCGTTTTCGGGATTAAGTATCAGTTCGCAGTCGAAGTAACGTCTCAGTTCAAGGTGAGTCCAATGGTAGAGCGGATTGCCGATAAGCTTGGGCATCGCTTCAGCAAATTTCTTGAATTTGTCGTAGTCGGAAGCGTCACCCGTAATGTACTTTTCGGGTACGCCAACTGAGCGGATCGCGCGCCACTTGTAGTGGTCTCCGCCGAGCCAAAGTTCGGTAATGTTTGAAAAGCGCTTGTTTTCGGCAATTTCGCGCGGCGAAACATGGCAGTGATAGTCGATTATCGGAAGCTTTTCGGCATAGTTGTGATATAGCAGCTTAGCCGTGTCGTTTGATAGCAGAAAATCGCGGTCGAGAAATTTTTTCATGACGCATATCCTTTCGTGAAAAAGAGTTATTACCCTAAATAATAGCATAAAGACTTCCGCTTTACAATAAAGTCGGGAAAAAAGTATATAAAAATCCGATATTTTATTTTTTTTGTAGGTTTGTCAATGAT
>DHJP01000130.1 GCA_002404395.1 Clostridiales bacterium UBA4717 | reverse complement strand
ATCATTGACAAACCTACATTTGTCAAAATATTAACGGTATTCGGATATCCTAACGGCGAAAAAAGCAGGCGCAGCACTCAAAATCGCGCTGCGCCTTTAGTTTTTGATTATATGCTTACTTTACGTTGACGATCTTTTTATCGAATATATCAACGCAGTTGGTTCCGACTTGGATCTCAAACTCTCCCGGCTCGATTACAAGCTGTTTCTTGCCGTTGAAATAACGGAAGGCTTCCTTGCCGAGTGTAAATTCCACTTTCTTGGTCTTCCCTTTTTTGATCAATACCTTTTTGAAAGCTTTAAGTTCTTTTACGGGTCTTGTCATGGTGGAGACGAGATCGTTTACATAAAGCTGTACGATCTCATATCCGTCGTATTTACCGGTATTCTTGACATTGACGCTGACCTTGAACTTGCCGTTCTTTTCAAGCTTTTCAAGTTCTATCTCGTCCTTGTCGATCGTAAGGTCACTGTACTCAAAGGTGGTGTACGACTTACCGTATCCGAACGGGAAGAGAGGCGTGTCAACGGTATCGGCATAGTTGATTGTGTCGAAGTAGTAACCGTTATAGCATCTTGCATTGCTCGGAGCGTTGTAGTATATCGGTATCTGACCCGTGCATCTCGGCAGTGTGACCGAAAGCTTTCCGCAGGGGTTGAAGTCACCGTACAGGATCTCTGCGGCGGCAAGTCCTCCCATGGTTCCGGGATGCCATGCCCAAAGCACTGCATCACAGAACGGCATGATCTCGGTGATCGCAAGCGGTCTGCCGGCAAATACTACCGCTATGACCTTTTTACCCTGCGACTTTGCGAATTTGCAATAGTCTACCTGATATTTCATCAGCTCGATCATTGCAACGCTTCTCGCCTCGCCGGTCAGGTGACGGCCTTCGCCGATCGCGATGACAGCGGTATCGGCAGACGCAAAGCAGTTATACATACTGTCGGCATGGTCGCCTGTGCGGTAAACGATGTTTTCATGTCCGGCAACCTTCCACATACCTTCGATAAAGGATACACAGTCCTGGGCGCGGCCGGCAGCCGACCATGTGCCGAGCATCATATCCTTCTCGCGGCAGAGCGGACCCGTAACGACGACCTTGTGATCTTTTTTGAGCGGGAGGGTCTCGTTGTCGTTTTTAAGAAGTACCATTGAGCTTTCGGCAGCGTACTTGGCTTTTTCGAGAAATTCCGGAGTGAATACCTTGCCTGCGGTGTTTTCTTCGGGGAAATACGGATTTTCAAAGAGTCCCATTCTGAACTTGACGCGCAGTATTCTTCTTACCGACTCGTCTATGGTTTCGATCGAGACCTTGCCCTCGTCGATGAGCTCTTTAAGGTATGTAATGTAAACATGGTCGCCCATGTCCATATCAATACCCGAGTTGATGCCGTACATTGCCGCTTCTTTATCGTCTTTTGCGGCTTTCTGGTTTACGAGCTGGCGGATCGAATCCCAGTCGCTGATAACAAATCCGTCAAATCCGCATTCTTCCTTGAGCAGCTGCTTGATGTGATAGGGGCTTGACGAGGTGGGCTGACCCGAGATCTCGTTAAACGAACTCATGACCGTAGCAACGCCGGCGTCAACTGCCGCCTTGAAGTTGCCGAGGTAGTAGTTTCTGAGCGCATAGTCCGAAATTTCAGCCTTTGAATAATCGCGACCGCCCTCGGAAGCGCCGTAGCCGATATAGTGCTTTGCACACGCTGCGATCTTGTTCGGCGCGCGCATATCATCGCCCTGAATACCCTTGACTATTGCCTTTGCGTACATTCCGCCGAGACAGGTGTCCTCTCCGGGAGATTCGGCGATACGACCCCAACGCGGGTCGCGGCTCATGTCAAGCATGGGCGCATATGTCCAATGTATGCCGTCGTATCTGGCTTCCTCTGCCATAACGGCACCGCCTGCTTCAATAACCTCGGGGTCCCACGACGAAGCAAGCGCAAGCGGGATCGGGAATTCAGTGACTGAGCCGTGAATAACGTCACGTCCGTACATTATCGGAATATGAAGTCTCGACTTCTCCATGGCGGTACGCTGTATCTTATTAAGCTCCGAAAGCTGGAATTTTTCCTGTTCTTCATTGCCTGCCCAACGTGAAAATGCAAGTATACACGAACTGACAAGTCCTTTTTCCGCAAGCTCTGTAACCGCACCGAATCTTGACGCGGTAAGCTGTTCCTGATGAAGCTGACCGATCTTTTCGTCAAGCGTCATGCGCGACATCAGATCGTCCACACGTTCTTCAACGGGAAGTGCGTTGTCCATGTACTTTTCTTTCATAAAACCTCCTATGTCGGCGCAGCCGACTCAAAAAGTAAACATGAATTTTCGATTAAATAGTGCTGATGAAAATAGGGGCGCGACCCATTTCCGGGAAATATCGGCGTGAAATTTGAGATCTAATTCGGTGCAGATCGGACTTTTGCGCCGAGTCCGAAAAATATCCACACGTAATATAGGCGCGCCGTGATACCGTGCGCGTCTGTCGCGGTAATTATATCATGGTATGCCTTAAAAATCAACACATTTTGGAAAAATCATCTACAATTTGTTGTAGGTTTGTCAATGATGT
>DHJP01000202.1 GCA_002404395.1 Clostridiales bacterium UBA4717 | reverse complement strand
TTCAGAGTTCTCAGATAGGTTGGCTTATAATTCTTCTGATTGTTCATCAGCTCGGTTTGCCAGCGACGCACATTCATCGGCTGAATCTCATTGACTTTCAAATTTTTGAAATACGGCATAATATGTACCGCAATGATGTCCTCTTTTCCTTTGTAGGTGGTCGGTCTGATTCTGGCTTTGCAGTCATCCATATAGATCTCTACCATATCGCTGAAAAGCATATCGCAGGAATTTGAAGTCTTGCTCAGAAAATCCAGTTCATACTGCTTGGCCTCTTTTTGCAGTCGAAAGCCCTTCTTCTTTTTCTGCTTTTTGGTGCCTGTCCAATCTGTGTAAACAAATTTACAGTACCATAACCCTGTCTTTTCGTCTTTGTAGGTCGGCAATGATTTCACCTCCGATCTGTAAAAGTTTCATCGCCCGGATACGGTTTCCCTCGTCACTTACAGGTAGGTGTTCTCGTAAAAATATTTGGCAGATACCTTACCTGCCACAGTCAGCTTTCCGGCTCTTTCCAACTCACTGTTGAGCCGTTTGATAATGCGGTATGCCGTGCTGCGGGAAACACCGAGTAATTCGGCAACATCCGTTGCTGTCAAGTATCTTTTGCTCGTCTGTAATGCTGTCGGTTTGTATTCCGCCATGGTTTCCTCCTTTCTGACAGCCTGCAGCAGCGGAGTATCCTTGCGATATTGTCATTATACTACTTTTCGCAAAAGATCCCGTGTGGGGCTGTCCGCATATATTCATATTTAGTTTGTGTTCAAATAAAAAAACGCCTGTCCGCCGGGCCATTTCCTGCGCCCATTTCAGCCGCGTATTGGCAGGCTGCCGCTATGCGGCAATTCTTCTGTGGGCACGCTCCGAATCGATCATCGTGGCATACTGTCCGCAGATCCTGTATAACTCCCAGCGGAAGGATATTCGGTTTTCAAGGTGCATAAGCGGATAGAGCGTCTTCCTCTATCCGTTCACTAATAAACACGGGGGCATACCCGCCTTTTCTGCAATCAAAATTCAAAAAAGCATAATCTCCTTTTCCGTATTACCGTCCGTGCAACTATATATAGTTTCTAAATTCTTGACAAACACGATATATTGTGCTATACTTCTTCTGTAATTGATTTTTGTGCGTTGTCCGTAAGGGCCGGCAGTAAGCTTCTGCATTGCACATATCGTTAAGTTTGCAGTATGTCAGTAGTATAACTGTGCCGTGAGGCCGGTTATGTACTGGCATTTTTTATTTTTTCAGGATATTTATATCCTCTGCGAGAATGACACCTGTTCGTAATTCATTACGGACACGAATGCCTGAAAAGGCATCGGCTGTTGTTCTCGCTTTTTTTATGCCCAAAAAGCCTTCGTGCTTTTGGAATACATTTTAGAAAGGCGGAAACCGAATGAAAAGACGAACCCATCGGCACTCGCACAGAAGAGTGTCCAGACCTGCTGTGTTCAAGCAGCAAGTGAAAAGAAAGGAGGCAAGAAAGCTTGCAAAGTACCCGCTGAAAACGGTATATGTCCCTCACACAAGGCTTTATCAGCCTCAGAATCGAGGTGCATAACATGCCGAACACAACGAGTACCTACGAACCGCTGGTTTTGGTTGACACGGCAGATCTGCCGGAGGAGGAATGGCTGGAATATCGCCGCAGAGGAATCGGCGGAAGTGACGCTGCTGCCATTTTAGGTGTATCCCCGTTTGCGACCGCCCGTGACCTCTACTACGACAAGCTCAAAGTCGTATCGTATGAGGACGGCGAAAGCAACTGGGTACAAAAGAAGGTCGGGCATTTGCTTGAGGATCTGGTAGCTGAGATTTTCCATGTGAAAACAGGCTTTGAGATTTATCAGGTGAAGAAGATGTTTTATCACCCGGTCTACACCTATATGCTGGCAGACATTGATTACTTCATCCGATTGCCAAACGGCAAAACGGCGATCCTTGAGATCAAGACCACAAACTACAACGCCAAGGATCATTGGTGGTACGACGGACAGGAGATCGTTCCCGTCAACTACGAGATCCAGGGCCGCCATTATATGTGCGTGATGAATATGGATGAGGTGTACTTCTGCTGCCTTTACGGCAACAACGAAAATGAAGTCATCATCCGGCACATTGAGCGTGACCCGGATTACGAGGCGGAAATGATTGCTCTGGAGGGCAACTTCTGGAACGACCATGTTCTGACACAGACACCGCCGCCGTACACAGAGGACGGTGAGCTGACGCTTGAAAGCGTCCGGCGTCACTTCGGCCCTGCCGACGAAAATGCCCCTGAGATCGAACTGAGCGTGCCGCTGGCAAGCAGCCTGGTGCGCTATACCGAGCTGCAGGCGGAAAAGTCGGAACTGAACCGTGAGGTCAAGCGGGTCGAAAACGAGATGAAACGGCTGCAAGGGCGCATTGTGGCGGAAATGGGACGAAGCTGCACGGCTACGGCAAACAGCGGTGGCATTTCCTATTCCATCAGCTACAAGCCTACGAGAAAGCCCGATATCGGCAAAGAAAATCTGATACGGCTGAAAGCACAACATCCCGATATTTACGAGGATTATGTAACGGTATCGGAAAGCCGCCGTTTCTATGTAAAGCGCAAATTTGACGAGGCGGCATAAACGAAAGAAAGGATGGTGCAGATGATAAGCGATGCACAGAAAGAAAATGAGAAAGGAGTGGTGAACCGTGGGATATGTCGGGACTTATGACCGGACGATCTTCTATAATCCGGGCAACAAGTATTGCATTATCAGCGTGAAGACCTCCGACCAAAGCGTACCACAGCAGGCACGGAGTGCTTACCGTCACCGGGACAATATGATCCGGTTTATCGCCGTCGGGTATGAATTGCCTCAAACCGATAAGGTGAGCATGATCCTGGACGGCGAATGGGAAAACGGAAAGCACGGTGTTCAGCTACAGGTCGATAAGTGCGAGGAGATCGTGCCGCAGACCAAAGAAGGCGTGTACGGTTATCTTTCCTCCCGGCTGATCAAAGGCGTCGGTGAAAAGACCGCCGCATTGATCGTAAACCGCTTCGGTGCCGACGCATTGCGTGTGCTGGAAAACGATCCGGAGCGACTGCTGGAGATTCGAGGGATCACCCCGGACAAGCTGGAGGACATCAAAGCCTCCTATGCGGAAAGCCGTTGCGTGCGGGATCTGATGATCCTGCTCACGCCCTTTAATGTCACGCCGGTAACGGCCATGAAGATCTATGATCATTTCGGCTCTCGCAGCGTAGACATCCTGCAAAAGAACCCCTATGAATTGTGTCAGGTATCCGGATTCGGATTTAAGAGAGTGGATGCTATCGTCCGCAAGGGCGATCTGCCGCTGAATTCTCCGATGCGGATCCACGGTGCTGTATTTGCGGCATTGGATACGGGGCGCAACGAAAAGGGTCATCTTTTTCTGGAAGAGGGTGCGCTTGCGAAAACGGGAGTGAAGCTGCTCAATGAGAATATTCCCGATGGGAAGGTCAAGGTCACGCCCGAGGAAGTGGATGCCGTTGTTCAGGATATGATCCTCAAGGGTGAGATCGTTTCAAGCAACGGCAATATCTATCAGATCAATGCTTTCGTGCAGGAGGATGAAACCGCCCGGAAAATTGCGGAAATGCTGGCTGTACCGCCGGTCACGCTGGATATATGGAACTGGCTTATGCGACTACCGTGCATAAGGCGATGGGCTCGGAATTTGATATTGTGATCATGCCTATTCTTCGCAGCCATTACATTATGCTGAATCGGAACATCGTCTACACGGCGATCACCCGTGCGAAGAAGCAGGTCATCCCGGTCGGCCAGAAGAAAACGCTGATCATGGCGATCCTCAAAAAGACCACCGGAAAACGAAATACGCAGCTTGGCGAGCGTATCGGCAAATATCTGAAAGCCTTTACCTGCCAAAATGAATTGAAAAAGGTCAGTTGATACGAAGCGGCTTGCAGAAAAGTGCAGGAGTGCTTCGTGTTTATTTATGAAAGAAGATTTCCCGTATGAATGCAAATCAAAGTGCAACGATGTATGAATCTGTCCC
>DHJP01000028.1 GCA_002404395.1 Clostridiales bacterium UBA4717 | reverse complement strand
GCCTTAACTATATCATACAAGTATCATATGAAAATTTTATCTATAGGTAACAGTTTCTCTCAGGATGCCCAACGTTATTTGCATCGGATTGCAGCGATAAACAACAAAGATTTAACTTGCGCTAATCTGTATATCGGTGGCTGTACATTAAAGCGGCATTATATAAATTTGACGGATAACGAGGCGGCATATAATTTTCAGTTTAACGGTGAGGATACTAATTTAAAGATTTCTATTAAAACCGCCGTAAAAAGTAATGATTGGGATTATATCACAATTCAGCAAGCAAGTCATGAAAGCTTTAATTTTGAAAGTTATATACCGTATCTTGAAAAAATAAATGAATGGCTTAGACTGCGTTCTGATGCGAAAATACTTTTGCATCAAACATGGGCATATCCGCAGAATATGAAAAGACTTTCAGAGATGGGGTTTAAAACGACGGAGGAAATGTTTTATTCAGTCAAAGACGCGTATGAAAGAGCAAAAGATATAATCCATCCTGACGGAATGATTAAAAGCGGCGAGGCAATGTTAAAGGCATATCAGTTAATTCCGGAAATTGTTTATCGTGATGATATTCATGCAAGTTATGGGTTTGGCAGATATCTTTTGGGCTGCGTTTGGTATAGTTTTTTGTTTGGAGAGGTTCCCAAAAATAATATCATAAATTTTGATGAAAATGTAGCTGATGAATATTTTGAAATAATAAGCAAAATTTTGTATAGCAATAGTGATGTTGTGTAGCAGTTCATGTATTAAAAGATTATCGGACAACATTAAATCGGAGTACTATCACGACGATGAGGTTCACATTCGCGCTTCGTTGGAAACAAAGCGCTCAGCCCAAAGGCGGTGCAGAGTCGGCGCCCCGCTTTGTTCGGATCATGTCAAAAGGCTGCGTGGGAATTGACAATTGACAAACGGTTCGATAAGACGAAGAAGCTATATATCTATGGAGAGCAGTACCGAATGCGATAAGTATTTTACCTCTCGGCATGGAACTCGCCGACACGCGCCGATCGGGTGAGCATGGTGTACTTTTTGATTTGATAAAGTATCCGCGCCACGAGTAAATATGATACACGAATAAATATGATAAAAGAGAGAAACACTCCGGAATTTTGCGCTAATGAATCAAAAATTCATGTTTATTGCAGATATTTGCCGTTTAAACAAAACCGCTTATTCATAAAAGGATGGGCGGTTTTGTTTTACAAAAAAATACGCAGTTCCTATTGACAAATCGGATAAGCGGGTCTATAATAATAACGCTGTTATGAAACGATGTTATGAATAAAAAAGGTGAGGGTATGGCAAAGCAGATCGAAGGCGTGGCGGAACGCATAATTACCGCCGCAAAACACGAATTTCTTGACAAGGGTTATGTTGATGCCTCTCTGCGTACTATTGCTGCCGAAGCGGATACCAGCACCAATTCCATCTATGTCCGTTTCGGCGATAAAGAGGGGCTTTTCTCGGCTATTGTCGAACCGGTATTGAGCGAAATGATCGAGCGGTTCATCCGTATTCAGGAAAAATTTCATCAGATGTCGGCTGAGGAGCAGGCAGAGCAGATGCCGAAATACGCCGACGGAGGTACATCGGAGCTGATCGACTATATGTATGAACGGCTTGACGAGTTCCGACTGTTGCTTGATTCGTCCTACGGCACGCGGTTCCACAATTTCGTTGACGAGCTTGTGCGCATTGAAGTCGAATACACGTACAAGTATATGGAATCTGTCGGCTACCCCGACAGATTCGGCGATACGGTGACGCAGAAGCTTTTACACATCGTGACGACATCGCGCTTTGAAAGCATATTCGAGATCATCCGCCACGGTATGAGCCGCAAAGAGGCATCGGAATATATTGAACTTCTCAGCCGCTATCACCGCACAGGATTCCTTGAGATTTTCGGCAGTGTCGCGCGGTAAAAAGTACAGATAGGCTGTCTTAAGCGACGGCCTTTCAATAAATATAACAGTTAGCAAAAACTAACTTACGGGAGGTAAGGATTTATGAAAGAACAAAGCCCGGTAGGGCGGATCTGGGAACTTGGTGAAAAAGAACACGGCAAGCTCATCGCGGCGGTCGTTCTTGCCGTGTTCGGTGTTGCCTTCGGCATGGCTCCGTATTTTGCCGCGGCAAAGCTTATCGTGCTGTTGCTTGCGGGAGAGACCGCATTTACTGCATATCTGCCGTGGCTCGTGACAGCGCTCGGCGGCTATCTCGTCCGTACGGTACTCTACAACGGCGCGCTCGGCATTTCGCACAAGGCGACTTTCGACATTTTAAAAACTATCCGCCAAAAGCTGCTTGCAAAGCTGCCACGCCTGCCGCTCGGAACGGTTATGGACACTTCAAGCGGCAAGCTCAAGGAGACTATCGTTGATCAGGTGGATGGCATGGAAACAACGCTTGCACATCTGTTTCCCGAGATGACGGCAAATATCGTTACACCGTTATTGACGGTCGTTTATCTGTTCATACTTGATTGGCGGCTCGCACTTTTATCGCTTGCGGTATTTCCGGTTGCGTTCGTATTTATGATGACGGTAATGGGCGGTTATGCCAAGGATTATGAGGGTGCTGTCAATGCGACGACCGAAATGAGCGGCACCATGATCGAGTACATAAACGGTATCGAGGTCATCAAGGCGTTCAATCAGGGTAAAACCTCATATACAAAACTTACCGACAAGGTGCGTGCAAACGCGCAGTATTATTACGATTGGATGCGCCGCTCACAGCTGGGAATGTCCATGGCATACGCCTTTTTCCCCGCACAGATGCTGACGATACTGCCTTTCGGCTGGCTGTTCTATACGCACGGCACGCTGACGGCTGAGACATTTATCACAGTTATCATTCTTGCACTCGGCATGGCGGCGCCGATTGTCGCCGCGTTCAACTTTGTCGATACGCTGGCGCAGGTCGGCACGACCGTTTCTCAGGTGGATGAAATACTGAAAGCCGAGGAGCAGGGGCACGGTACAAAAAGTGTTGTCCTAAAAGATCACAATATTGAAGTCAAAGATGTTTCTTTCGGCTACCACGACGATAAAGAAATCCTGCACGACGTCACGCTCTCGGTTCCGCAAAACGGCATGACGGCGCTTGTTGGTCCGTCCGGTTCCGGCAAATCGACGCTGGCAAAGCTCATTGCAGGATTCTGGGATGTGAAGGACGGGAAGATTACGATGGGAGGGTACGACCTGAAGGAAATCCCTCTCGGTGAACTTTACGATCAGGTGGCGTTTGTCTCACAGGATAACTACCTGTTTGACGATACCGTGCGCGAAAATATTCGTATGGGACGGCGGGACGCAACCGACGCCGAGGTAGAAGCGGTGGCGCATGATGCCGGATGTGACAGCTTTATCAGGGAACTGGAAAATGGATTTGATACGAACGTCGGCGGGGGCGGCGCACATCTTTCCGGCGGAGAGCGGCAACGCATCGCCATTGCCCGCGCCATGCTAAAAAATGCGCCGATCATTATACTTGATGAAGCAACGGCGTATATGGATCCCGAAAATGAAGGTATCATTCAAAAAGCGGTGGCAAAGCTGGTGAAAAATAAAACGGTTATTGTGATTGCCCACAGGCTTTCCACCATCAC
>DHJP01000121.1:3163-4747 GCA_002404395.1 Clostridiales bacterium UBA4717 | reverse complement strand
TACGGTGCTCGGCAATTACGATATCGGCATGTCAGATCAGAGCTGGGAGGATTTCCAGTATCTTAGTGACCTCTCCGACAACGATAAGATTCTTGGCATAACCCTCTATGCAAAAAAAGGAAGTACGACCTACAAATTGCTGGACGCCCTGATCAATAAAAACGACGCACTGACTCCGGAGCTTGACGAAAACGGAAAACCGTCTTTCAAATCATACGGCGACACCGTTGCCATGATGAGCGGAGAAGTGAAAAACTACACCTCGCATTGGGACTTAAAAAGCAGCGGTGACTATAAGGGAAACCTTGCTTCTACAGACAAGGATGTGGACGATTCCACGTACGGCAGACTCGGAGAATACGACGGCAGCGTGAGATTTGAAGATTTTCTGAAAGATCCTATCGGCTGGCTCAAACGGCTTATCGGCATGGGCGGTACGTCATTTTTGCTGCTCTTGTTCTTTTTGACAACTCTCGGTTTTTCGGGCGGCAAATATGAGCCTGAATCGATAAAATTCAAAATGTGTTGGGGGCTTGTCACCGTAGATTACCACAAAATACTGAAGGCGGCAGATAAGAACAGAGGTATACTTGAAGAGCTTGATAAATTGTCAAGCATGAAATTCTTCGACAAATTCGGCAAATACGGCGAGCTTTTCGACGCCGGGATAAGCGTTTCAAAGGCTTTGGAGAAAACCGCCGATTTGTACGGCGAAAGCGGTAACTTTGGAGAATCGGTCATACGCGGAGCCGGCTCATATGCCTCAGGTCAGCTTATCGGCGCGGCGGCAAACGCGGATGCGAATCTCGCGCTCTGGGATCTTGTAACGGCGGAAATATTCAAGGGAAGCGCGGCGGCAGATGTTGTAAACGCAGGCAGCAACGCTGAAAATCTGTTTGATTATTTTATTGATCTTGCCCATACCTCAGCCTCGGGAACCAAGGTCGGGAATGCTTTGGATAAATTATTCGGCGGCAAGGCGATGAGTTACGGTGAGCTTGCCGACAAAATGATGAACGGCGGTTACGGCGATAACATTAAAAATCTTGTGGATGCTGAAGATATTCTGCTTGCCGAAAACAACGGTGATTTATACAACGCCGTATTCGGCGAAGAGGGTATGGGGTTTGGCGAGTTCTTTATGGGATTCGGAGATACGGCGGAAGATGTTCTTGTGAAAGGCAACGCGGGCGCCGAAAGAAAGCTTGAAGATTACAGGAAATTCATTGAGCGGTTTTATGCCGGCAAGGAGGGAGCAAAGTGAAATTCAAACTGAATTATCTCATGATAAAACGGCTCGGCGAGCTTACAGCGTTTACATACAATGATATCTCGCCTATGAACGAGCTTGCTCCCGATACCGAGGCGCTTATAAAAGGAATGCCTGACGATATTTTAAGCGAGACCGACGTTGTACTGAAAGCACAGGGTATGGCGGAGGACGTATCCGGCGAATTGAAGCCGACAAAGGCGGTAAGCGCGTTTATAAAAGCGTTGTTTGCACCCGAAGAGTGTCTGCGCGTTGAGTTGAAGGAGAAAAGCGGCAGTTCGGACGTATATTTTATCCCGTTTGGCGGCGCATGG
>DHJP01000121.1:0-3133 GCA_002404395.1 Clostridiales bacterium UBA4717 | reverse complement strand
CGAGCGGCGCATGGGTCATGATGGATGCCAAGCACGGCGAGCTTACCGTTGCAGGCCCGATATCATATAAAATTGCCGAGCGGTATCTTGTTGCGGCGATGAATTCGGCGTTAGAAAGCGGGGCGATCAGCGCACAATACCGCGATATAAAGTGCAAACGCAGTGTTACGGTCACAAATGCCGAAGACGGATATGCGTTTTTCGGCAGTCTGTTCGACAAAGCAGAAGGAAAAGAGCGTGTGTACATTCACTCGTTCGCAAAGAGCGAGGAAAACAAAAAGCATCTTGCAGGGATGCTGACCGGGGAAATCGGCTTTGAACTGCCCGAAAACGAAAAGAAACAGCAGGGTAAGCTGTCGGCGAAAAGAGTCATTCGCGGGCTCGGGATCGCTCTGCTTGTGAATATTTGTGCGGCGATCATTATTGCCGTGCTGAAAGCGGTATTGTGAGGTGAGCCGCATGAAAAAGATAAAAGAGCTTCTCACAAACGCACTTTACGGAATGCTGCACGCTTATGAGGGCAAAAGGTTCGTTCCGTCCCTGATTGCGAAACTTGTTATGTCGCTTGCTTCGGCAATTATAACCGCCTTTTTTGCAAGTACGCTTTTTTCACGGAATAACACAGCCAATCAAGTTTTTGCCGCGCTGTTCTTTTATTTACTCATTACGGCGGTAAGCAATTTAATTGCCGAAATAAAGCGAAAAGGAGTCGGCAAACGCTTAAAGAATACTATCTGCAATATGGTGTGTATGAAACCGCCTGCGCTGTGGTTTTTCATAGCTGCATTTGTGATCTCGTTGTTTTTGCCTTATGCGTTTGTGCTGTCGCTGGCGGTGCTGTTGTTTGTGTCGGCGGTATCAGAAGAAAACTCCGTACTGCTCGGCATTAAAAACGCCGTGACAAAAGGCAAAAATCCGGAGCGTAACGGCAAAGGGCTTGCCGCTTTTACTAGCGGACTGATCGCTTGCGGGCTGATCGTTTGCATACTTGCTGATCTCGGGATACCGACCGTTTACGACATAATCGACGGCGGCAGTATGAAAAATAACATAACACAGGGCGAGCAGATCGATGAAGACTGTATTTCTAAACCCGATACCACATACGACTCCGAAACCGTATCCGATCACAAGGACGCAGGATCCGCCGACAATAGTGCGGCGGTAAGCGGAGATACCGATATAAAGGAAGCTGCAAAGATACTGACCGATAAACTCATAGAGTACGCCGGAAATGACAAAGAGAGTTTTGAAAAACTGTTTCGCAACACCGAAAGTGCGGTCATTGACCAATACTATAATATTTCATATGACGCCTTTAAGGAATACGGCAATAGCCTTATCGCCATAGCGGCACAGGATGACTCAAACAATACCGTATGGTTTACGGCATTGTATTATCAGCTTTCGAAGAATTATCCTTCGGAAAAAGAAAAATCGGTATATCTTTCCACGATCATGACCTGCGAGGACGATGGTTGGAAGATCGAATGGAACGACGACGTGCGTTCCAAACTGCAGTCAGAGTACGACAATGTCGGATTTTCCTCTTACTGTCTTGAGGCAAAGGATATGGGCTATGCGTGGGCAAAGTTCTTTATTCCGTTTGACCCTGAAACCGCAATGATATTCTACGATGGTGCCGTGATGTGTAAACTGACGGAAATGTATATAGACGAAAATGATAACCTGAATCTTACATTCTATGCATCAAACGGAGCCGATCGGGACGCGGAACTCAATAGCATAGATATTACCGTTTCCGACGTAGACCGACAGTTGTTCAGCAAAAACTTTGAAGTCGATACAACGGTCCGTAAAGGCGAGTCGACTCTGTTTGCGTTGAAGATCTACTCTGATGAACTTGACTTTAATTCGTGGATCAGTCCGAAGATAACCGATTTCAGATTTGATTACAATGAAGTGAAGTGAAGTGAACGATCGCGCCGCCCTGCGTGAACTCCTTACGGATATGATGCTTGCCGACGGCACGGATCAGTGAAAAAACTATCAAAAGCGTCTGCTTTCACACGACTGCAGGCGCTTTTGATTTAATTCGACAAAAATGGCGCTGACTTGATGCTATTACCTTGACATTTTTTCACATTTGATATATAATGAACAGGTATGAAATTTTCTTGAAAGGAAAAAAGACATGAAAAAGCAATCAACAAATGTCATCGCGTTTATTGTTGCGCTGCTTATCATTGCCGGTCTGGTGTTCGTCGCGTTTAACGGCGTCGGCAGTATGCCCGGCGTTTTTGATGAGGGCGGTGTGACAAAAGGACTCGATCTTGTCGGTGGTTCGTACATAGTTTATGAGGCGGACACCGAAACCACTCCTGCAAAGTCCGATATGGATACCGTAAAATCAATGATGCGTCAGCGTCTTGATTCGCTCGGCTACACCGAGGCAACCGTTACGCTTTCGGGCGATAATCGTATCGCTATCGAAATTCCGAGTATCAGTGACCCCGAAGAAGCGGTCAAAAAGCTCGGATCGACCGCTGTGTTGCAGTTTGCCGATTACGACGGCAAAGTCTGGCTTGAGGGCTCGGATATAAAGACTGCTACCGCCGCTTACGGACAGGTAACGAACGACGGGACCTCGCAGTATTATGTTGCACTTTCGATCAAGCCCGAGTCGGTATCAAAGTTTGCGGACGCTACCGAGTCGGTGGCTTCGAGAAGCGATGGAAACCGTATACTCTTTATCATACTTGATAATGAGGTGATCTCTTATCCGAGCGTAAGTGAAAAACTCAACACTTCGGACGTTGTTATAACCGGAAACTTTGACGCTGAAGGTGCATCGTGGCTTGCAAATCTGATTGCGGCGGGTCAGTTGCCGTTTGCGCTTAAAGAAGTTCAACTTGAATCTGTCGGTCCTACTCTCGGTGAAAGGGCGCTCAATACAAGTATTATAGCCGGAGCGATCGGTCTTGCGCTCGTAATGCTGTTTATGATCGTATTCTACCGTCTCCCGGGTCTTGTTTCCGCTATTGCGCTTATTGCTTATGCCGCGATCATGGGAATTATTCTGGTACTCGGAAATAAGTTTATTAACCTTTCGCTTCCCGGCATCGCCGGAATTATCCTTTCGATTGGTATGGCAGTCGACGCGAACGTTGTC
>DHJP01000108.1:4795-5439 GCA_002404395.1 Clostridiales bacterium UBA4717 | reverse complement strand
TTTATGCCGGTGTTCGATTGGTTGAGGAGCGACCTTGCGCACAAAAATGCGGACGGTTCGACCTCGCTCATCTATCGTGACGCCGATGTGTTGGCGATGGATCCGAGCACTACCGAGCTTTCGCTTCCGGGGTGGGATGAAAGCTATACTAAAGAGGGCTTGCGCGCGCTGCTTGACGAATACAAGTCGGTTGACGAAGAAAAGCTTTGGGAGAACATGAAGTATTTTTTAAACGGCGTTATTCCGACCTGTGAAGAATGCGGAGTCAATATGGCGATCCATCCCGACGATCCGCCGTGGGGAATCTTCGGTCTGCCGAGAGTCATTACGAATGCAAAGAACCTTGAACGGTTCGTTCATCTTGTAGACACCCCGAGAAACGGACTGACTTTGTGCACCGGTTCGCTCGGCTCATCCGCCGACAATGATGTTGTCGACCTGGTGCGTCACTTCTCGGCGATGGGACGTATTCATTTTCTGCACGTGCGCAATATCAAGCTCATGGGCGGGCGTGATTTCAATGAAACCGCGCACAAGTCCGAGTGCGGATCGCTCGACATCTATGAGATCATGCGCGCGGCTTATGATAACGGCTTTGACGGTTACGTACGACCGGACCATGGCAGAATGATCTGGGGCGAGAC
>DHJP01000108.1:4483-4700 GCA_002404395.1 Clostridiales bacterium UBA4717 | reverse complement strand
GCACGAAATGAAAGAATTTTTTGATATAGCCAAAACGCATCCGACGGTATTTGCCGTCGGATGCGAATATCAGATAATCGTACCGGTAAAGTGCCCGTCGCTGATGAGCGTTATCGTTGACGGAATCGAATATCCGGACGAATCGGGCGGAGTTTTGCGTTCAAACGTTGCAGTGCATAAGGTCAGCGTGCCGATGAAGTCGCTTGACACTGTGCGG
>DHJP01000108.1:3108-4385 GCA_002404395.1 Clostridiales bacterium UBA4717 | reverse complement strand
TGACGCGCGAATATGCTTTTAGACCGCTTGAATCGGAACGTTTGGGAATATATCATATCTCAGATACGCATAATCTTGAAGAAGCGCCGATTGCCGCCGGCAGAGCGTTTGCCGATCAAACCGATCTGCTGGTGTTAAACGGCGACATACCCGACCACAGCGGCAGCGCCGAGAACTTTGATACCATATATAAGATCGCTTCCGAGTTGCTTCACGGCGAAAAGCCCTGCATATTTTCACGCGGGAACCACGACCTGCGCGGCGCGCTTGCCGAATCTTTCGGTGAGTATACGCCGGAACAGGACGGACGTTCATATTATACTTTCAGATGCGGTTCGCTTTGGGGCATCGTACTTGACTGCGGCGAAGATAAAGATGATTCATTCCCCGAGTACGGCGGAACAGTGGCGTTTCACTCATTTCGTCTCAGACAGACCGAATTTATCAGACAGGTAATTGAAAACGCCGCCAGGGAATATGAGGCTGAAGGTGTAAAATACCGTCTTGTGATCTCACACGTACCGTTTTCGTATAAACAGGAGCCTCCGTTCGATATTGAGGGCGAACTTTACCGAGAGTGGTGCACGCTTTTGCGTACGCATATCAAGCCGACTTTGATGCTCTCGGGTCATCTTCATGCAACAAAGGTGTTTATGCCGCATGACAAATTTGACAGTTACGGTGCGCCGTGCCCCGTGGTGATCGGCTCAGATCTGCGCCGTGCGAACCCCGCCAAACAGATGAATGAAGGCTTTTGCGGTGCTTTCGTCGGACTCTCGCCCGAAAATATCCGCGTAGTGTTCAACGATTCCGAGGGCGGCGTGAAGGGTGAGTTTACGCTTTGATATCGGGCACGGCAATGCAAGCAGGCTTATCGGTTTGACCGATCTTAAAAGTACGGTTTGTTATTTGACCGCATTGTGCGGAAGAAAGGATCTTTATGATACGCGCGGTAGTTTATGATGTTGACGGCACATTGCTTGATACTATTGATACAATTGCCGGATACGCCAATGCGGCGCTTGAAAAGTTCGGACTGCCGACGCAGCCGACCGAAAAATATAAATATTTTGTGGGCAACGGCGCAAAAAAGCTTGTAGAACGCATGATCGACGCTTCGGGTGTGCCGCAGAGCGAGTATTATGATAAGGTCTATGAATATTATAATAAGCTTTACGACTCATCGCCGATCGGCGTCACAAAGCCTTTTGACGGCATACCTGAATTGATAAGCGACGTAAATAAGCTCGGGATCAGACAAGCGGTGCTTTCAAACA
>DHJP01000108.1:2641-3073 GCA_002404395.1 Clostridiales bacterium UBA4717 | reverse complement strand
CATGCCAGGTTGTCACGCATTTCTTTCCGAGCGAGTTTTATAAGGTATACGGCGGCAGAGAAGGGATAAAGCTGAAGCCCGACCCTGACGCGCTGTTGTCGATCCTGAGAGAGCTTCAGGTCTCGCCTTCCGAGTGTTTGTATGTCGGCGATACCTACGTTGATATGCTTACCGGAAAAAGCGCCGGCGCGTTTACCGTAGGCGTGCTGTGGGGATTCCGCGACCGTGCCGAGCTTGAAGAATATCATGCAGACCGCATAGTTAAAAAGCCGTCGGAGATCTTTGCGATAATTAAAGAGCTTAATGAAGCGTGATATAATCATCAAGCCGGAGACTACGCATCATAACTTCTCAAGGTACAATTCAAAGGATCTGCGCAAATGGGAAATTTGCCCTGATACCGTGATAGATCCGCGTCCCGATCATTTTGAC
>DHJP01000108.1:1799-2600 GCA_002404395.1 Clostridiales bacterium UBA4717 | reverse complement strand
TATCCGCTCCGGTCATAAATGACGACGGAATATTACTTATGTATAACGGCGCGATCGACGGTGAATATCGGAAAAAACTCTGAGAGCGCGTCAGAGGTTTCAGAGGCGAGGTCAACGATCATTGTTA
Source organism: Clostridiales bacterium UBA4717 (assembly GCA_002404395.1). GTDB lineage: Bacteria > Bacillota > Clostridia > Oscillospirales > CAG-272 > UBA4717. The sequence continues at coordinate 2,473 of DHJP01000108.1, read as the reverse complement.
TTCTATAGGATGGGCATTGTTTGACCGTAACGATCCGACTAAACTGATAACCCGTTCGGAGGAGCCGGTCATTGAGCCGCAATATCCTTACGAATGTTACGGCATTGCGGAATATACGACCTTCGGTAACGCATTGATTAACTTCAAAGGGAATTGGTATCTGTACTACGGTTGCTCCGATACCCGCATTGCAGTTGCGATCGCAAAAGAGTGATGCGCCGAGCATCGTACATATCGTCGAAATAGTTTATGCAGCAAATCAGAAGGGGCTGAGTCGAAAGCTTTGATTAAGCAAACGATCCAGCCCCTTATATATATTTACGCTAAACAATTAAACAGCTATACGCATTTGTGTGATGAACGCTTTACTGCGCTGTTTCTTTGAAAAATTTTTCTATCTCGCCGCGCTCGGCAAAAACGCTGCCGCAGACCAGCGCTGCCGTGCCGCCGCCGCGCCCGTTAAGCGAGGCGTTCATGTTTTTTGAAAGTTCGCGCATATCATAGTGCTTTGAGCCTATGACATATGAATAACCGCTTGAATTTTTTATAAATACCGCTGCAAATTTCCGACTTTTCGCCGCCGCGGCGTTGACATATTCGCGTGCCGAACCCGAGTCGAGCGTTGATTCAAAGCTTATTATCGCATCGTTGGTCTCTGATAGCGCGCCGACTCG
>DHJP01000108.1:0-1791 GCA_002404395.1 Clostridiales bacterium UBA4717 | reverse complement strand
CTTCAAGCAGCGATTTTTTTGTCTCGGAAAGCGAAGCCTTGTATTTGCCGATCTCGCCGAGCACGCGCTCAACCCCAGACCGCACATCTCCTTGCTTTACCGAAAGCAGATTGGAAATTCCGAGCGTGTCCCGATAGCGTTTTTCATAGTCGGCAAGCGCTCTTTTTCCGCAAAGCATATGGATACGTATGCCGCCCTTGTAGGTGGCACGGTCGAGCAGCTTGATAATGCCGATCTCGCCGGTGCGTGCAACGTGCACGGCACAGCAGGCGCAAACATCGATATTTTCAATTGTTACGATGCGAACGTTTTCGGTAAGCTCAAGTTTACTGCGGTAGTCGAGCGTACGAAGCGTTTCGGGGTCCGGAAACTCCGTGCGTATTTTTATGTTTTGCCAGACGGCGGCATTGGCTTCGGCTTCAATCATTGCAAGGTCATCGTCCGATAGCTTGGCGTTAAAATCAAGGGTAACATCGTCGTGCCCGAGGTGAAAGCCGACGTTTTCAAGCCCGAAGTGACGGAAAATAAGCCCCGAAACTATGTGTTCACCCGAGTGGCATTGCATTTTCTCAAAGCGCTCGTCAAAATTGATCATCCCTTTTACGGTCGAGCCGACGTCAAAGGGATGATCCGTTGTGTGGACAATAACGCCGTCTTTTTCCTTGACGGCAAGTACTTCGGCTGTACTCCCGTTTCCCGTAAGCGTTCCGCTGTCGGCGTACTGACCGCCTTCTTCAGGGAAAAATGCGGTCTTGTCAAGCACGACCGAATAATTCTCTCCGCAACTTTCGCATGAAAGCACAGTTGCGGAAAAGTTATCAAGATATGCGTCGTCATAATAAAGTTTGTAAGTTTTCATAAACGCTCCGACACCGCAATTGACGGCTGAAATATTATATATTTGCTTTTGAACAACATATCGGGCATTCAAACCGCGAGCGCGCATAGCTTAAAATTCGAAAAATCCGAAAAAACTTCCGCGCTTTGTGCACTTGCGGCAAAAAATGCTGTTATGTGCCCGATTTTATCATATTTCTCACCGAAATTCAAGTATTCTTTTTAAATTGTGCGTAAGTAATTGCCGAAATCGAAAAAATATGTTATACTTACTTTGTAAAAATGTGTGAGTGTTTTTTTATTCACACGCGAATAATTTATGAAACCCGTGAGGTGAAGCAATGACGGACGGAAACGAGCTTTTTGAGCGCTACCTTGACGGAGACGGCACGGCGTTTGACGAGATCGTCAGACTTTATCGTGAAAGTCTGATCTTTTTCGTGATGCGTTATGTAAAATCACCGTCTGTTGCCGAGGATATCGCCGAGGATGCGTTTGTTGAGTTGTTCATACATAAAGACCGATATAATTTTTCCTGCTCGCTTAAGACATACATTTATACTATAGCGCGCAATCTTGCGGTCAATTATATTAGGCGGCGTAAGTTCTTAACGGACGAAGAGCCAGATATTGAAATGCGCTCCGAGGCAGAGGCGCTTGAAGAAAGAGTGATACGCACAGAGCGTGAACACGCCCTGTATCGTACGCTTGATAAGTTACCCGAAGATTACAGAAACGCACTGTATTTAGTCTATATTGAAGACATGAGTTATGAAGATGCCGGCAGAGTGCTTAAAAAAAACCGTAAGCAGATAGAAAATCTGGTGTTCCGTGGAAAGTCGGCAGCTAAAAAAATACTCGAAAAGGAGGGAGTGACAACGTGAAAAGCGAAAGCGAATTTTTGAAAAGCGTACATGATAAATATGAACTTGCAGTCAAACTTGAAGCGGAGAA
>DHJP01000045.1:40550-42609 GCA_002404395.1 Clostridiales bacterium UBA4717 | reverse complement strand
ACCTCGGCACCGATAACTCCGATAACCGTGTTTGCAAAATCGACGTAAAGCTTGACAGTTGCACCCTTCTTCGCAAATACCGGCTGATAATAGACTTGGTTTCCAAGCGGGTATACGTCAATCTCGTCAGTTGCTCCGAGGAAGCTTTCGGTTTTGCTGGACAAACGCCACCAGAATGCAAACACATAGTCATTGCTATAATCGTCCTTGACCGAGGCTGTAAGCCGAGTAGAATTACGCGTGCTCACGTATGTATCGATCCAGCTGTCGCTTTCCACTCCATCGACAGAAATTGTACCGATCGCATTGCCGTCAACTCCTCTGTCGGGAATTACGACAAGTCTGCCGAGCTTTTCGACTGCATTTTCAAGGAAGCGTACATTAAGCTCTGTGCCGGAGGTAACTTCAAGGTCTATCGTATCCGCACCGTCACCGAGCAGTACGTTATGGCCGTTTGTCACATTGTACCAACCGTCCATATTGTAATCGTCATTCGGAACAGCGGTAAACGTTACGCTTTCACCGTTTCTGACAATGTAGGTTGCGGTGGTCGTTTTAGCGTCATCATCGATAGTTTCGCTAAGCTTTGCGCCGTCCGAAATCGTTACCGACTTTGCTTCATCAGTGCTGTAGGTTACAGTAACAGTGCTGTAGGTCGGAGCATATGTGTAACTCTTTGCCTGTGCTTCAGTTTTAAAGAAAGCTATGTAGAGCAAATCAAAGTAGTTATCATCAGTGTAGTTAGTCTGACTTGAAGAAATTCGCATCATCAGCTTAGTAGGAACCCACTTACTAAGTATACCGGTGTATGGGTATTTTATGCTGCCGCTACCACCAGAATAGAATTTCTTTGCGTTGGTTTTATCAAACAATTTTAAGTTCCAATCGGCACTGCTGACGCAGGAAACATCACTACCTTCCCATAAAGTTTTATTGTCAACAGTAAGGTTTGTCTCGCCTTTGCCATCATAAAAATCGCCGCGATAGCAAACCGCCATGATCGGATAATCAATCATATTCACTTTATTGTCAGCACTGTTGAATGTGAACTCCACCTTAGAGTACGGGTCTAAACCCGTAGTCGGCAAATCGTTCGTATTTTTTGCTTTTGCTATATTGTAAACGTATCCATTACCGTCGATTTGCTTGGAAACGCTTATAAAATTACTATAAGCTGCGCTTGCCGTAATACTGACAGCATCAAATACCGCACCGGGAGCTGTGAAACTCGGATAAAGCGTTATATTTTTTGTAACGACATAATTGTCCGGCACAGCGCTGCCGTCATTAAAACACCAATGGTCAAATGCCTGACCCGCCGGCGCAGTGGGAAGCATATCGGTAAGAGTAAGCGAGTTTGAAACTTTGCTGTAATACTGTGTTGTTAACACTTTACCGTTTTCTTCAAGATATGTCACTGTATATTCTTCGGAAGCAGCGTAGACATAGTTATCAGCAGCCTCTTTGGTTTCAAAGAACGCGATATATCTGACATTCATCTCCGCCTGTTCGGTTTTTGCGGAATTGTTAAACGGTCTTGCAAATACGCCGGTAATCTTTCCGCCATCACTGATGGTTTTGCCTTCCCAAGAGTCACCGACACCCTTATCTCTGTAACCTGTCGTGGCATCAAACACTCCGCCCTCAGCGGCAAAATCAACTCTCCACGACCACCACGGACCATACCCGGTATCTTCCTTAGACACGCGAAGCAGTATATTATCACCGTAGTTATCGGCGTTTGCGGTCATGCCGAGCTTCACATAAGGTGCTCTTCCCGGCACGTCAACATTGAATACGATACCATTATTGTTTATATTGTCGTCGTTTCCGAAACGTACTTTTTGTGTTTGGCTAGAGTCATAACCGCTCTTTTCGGTGAACTTAAGTACATCTGTATCTTCGTCATATGCGCTTTCAAAGGTATTTGCATATGTTCCGCTGAGCGAAACCATAGTTGTAGTAGCTGTTTTACCAGTGCTGAAATTCGTAAATCCGTTTGCAGCAGCAGTCAGCGCGTGCTGATCGTACAATACAATCGGTTTTTCATACTTAGCAG
>DHJP01000045.1:30312-40516 GCA_002404395.1 Clostridiales bacterium UBA4717 | reverse complement strand
ATATCAGACTCAAGGCTTGCTATTTCGGTAATCTTTTCATCTGCCTCGTTATACCAACCGATAAAGGAATAACCCGGTTTTGACTCCGCATTTAGTGTGATCTTTGAACCATAGCCGTATGTTTTTACTTCTGTTGTGTCATCAAGATTGTTTTTATAAGTAACTGTACGCGACCACCAACCGTCAGTGATCTGAGCCGTATCGGTAAAGAATCCTACAAATGCAATGTTGAGATATTCGCCTGAATATATCTTTTTACTTATATTACTACTGTCGTGAGGGGTCATGCGAATAACAAAGCTATTTAAGCTGTTTGCAAGCACAGACTTTTTCGCCATTGTTCCGGAATATCCGGCAACATAACGATCACCGCCGTTGATGTTTTGCAGATCAATATATGCAGTATTCCATTCTTTGTCGCTGACTATGTCATTATAATTCGTACTACCCCAAAGTCTTTCGGTACTTGCATACGAGTTATTTGCAACAGGGTTGCAAGCTACAACGGTTCTGCTTTCATCAAATGTTCCGATGTTGGTCTTGTATCTTATCGCCATATAACGATGGTTGTAAATTGAATAATCGCCGTCAAAGCCTTTCAAACCGTAACGCAGCCCATCATTTGACGTTCCGTCGGCATTAGCAATCCAACCTTTGTACGCAGGCTCATTCTCGGTTGCTTCAGCACTTTGATTAGTGTAAAGGCTATTGGTTACTCCAAAATTCAGTTTGCTTGCATTGAATATTACAGGCGCAGTCGAATTATCGTTAATTACGTTGAGTTTAAAATTAAATGTAGTTTCGCTTCCGTCAACAGGCGTGACAGTAACTGTGATTTCAGCTACACCTTTCGAGTGTGGAGTAACAACACCGTTGTCATCTACAGAAGCTATTTCGGGTGCGCTGCTAACATAAGTATATACCGCGCCTTCAAGCGAGAGCGAGCGAACGCCGGCTTTCTTCACCGAAATTTGCAAGCTTGCATTTTCTTCAGTCAAAAGCACGTCGAGCGTTTTGCCACCGTTCATAAGGATAGGTCCGGCGTTTGAGTCATAACTTACAGTCGCAAACACATTGTAGCTTCCGCTTGTGTAATCGGAAGCAAAATCGCCGTCCTCATTATATGCATTGGCAAATGCTGTTGCTGCTGCCTCATCGTCAAAGAAAGCAACGAAACTGACATCAAATGTTTCGCCTACCGTTGCGGCGTCGTTTGACTGCCACGGCTTAAGCGTAAAGTATTGACCTGTTTCTCCGGCACTCGGGGCGGGCTTATATGATGAACTCGATTCATCCTTTACACAAGTGAGGTCAGCCTTTGAAACTACAGCAGTTATCCACTTATCTTTTTGGGTAATTTTCGGATGACCGCTCGCAGGCCAACGCTGAACGTTACTTCCAAAAAAGCAAAAGTCAAGGACCGGAGTTCCGCCCGTTTTTGTTTGTGCGGATCTGTAACCTATTACATAATAATTGTAAGCCGCAAAGTCAACGTAATATTGGGTATTATTGTTTGACGTCACACCATACGACCTGATATTGGTATCAGTAGGTTGTTTATTACCCAAGCTCGGAGATTTAAGTGTCATATATTGCGTTGTCCCGGCTTTCTTTGCCGTAAAACGGGTGTATATTGTATTTTCCGTGCATGCCAAGCTCTTTGGAAGCTCTGATGAACTTTGGGTATTTAAAGCACTGTACAGTGCTTTGTCCTCGAGTAAATAGAGCGGCTGCTCTACCGACGTCGTACCCGCGTCCTCAGCCATGACCGGCGAAAAAGGTATCGCGGTAACAAGCATCAGCACGCACAGTACAATTGATAATATGCGTCTTTGATTTTTCATACTGAATCCTCCATATAAGATTATAATGAAAATTGCAAGCCGTCGGTTTTGAAAATGCAGTCTAAGTGCACTCGCGATGTTTTCTCTGTCAAATTCACACACTGCACAACTTGCACAGAATCATTATATATATTTTCCCTCAATCTGTCAAACAACTTATAAATTACCGATCTGACCATGAATAGTATTGATACGCGTCAAAAATCGTAAAGATCAAATACTTTTGACCGCTTTCACCACCCGTTTGTTACCCGATCCGGTATTGAATGGTCGGGCGTTAAATACGCTTTCGACCATTATTATCCTTTTCGGCAAAAATTTGATAAACAAAAAAATTTTAAAAAATTTTCAATTTTTTTTGCATACATTCGTTTAAAGCACATTTTATGGAAATAAATGGGAAAAATTATAAATATGCGTACTGCCGCCCGAAAACGATGACAAAACCGCCCTGTCTGTCAACTCGAACAGTTCAGGGCGGTTTTCAACATTATTATATTGAATTATATTCACGTTATTCTGACTCAGCTGTAAAACAGACTTTCAACTGTGAAACAGCTTTTTCGACTGATAATGCGGCTCGCAGGTCATAAAGACTCCGAGCTTTTTCATAACGCCTTCGTCTACCGGAGAAAGTATCACGGTCGAATGTGCTTCGCAGTTTTTAAGGTTTGAAAGTTCATTCATCGCACGCGCGGCATTATTATCGGTCAATGCGCAGATCGAAAGCGCGATCAGTATCTCATCGGTGTGCAGGCGCGGATTGTGGCAATTCAGATGTCCCGTTTTCAGCTCGCGAATCGGTTCGATGATCTCGGGGGAGATCAGATGGATAGAATCATCTATACCCGCCATTGCTTTAAGCGCATTCAAAAGCATCGCGGAGGATGAACCGAGCAGCTTTGAAGTTTTTCCGGTGATTATTCTGCCGTCGGGCAACTCTATCGCGCAAGCCGGCTCTCCGGTCTGCGCCGCCTTTTCATTTGCCGCTCCGATAACGCGACGGTCGGAGATCGATATTCCGGCGTTGTTCATTATGATCTCGATTTTTTCGGTATCGCGTCCGTCCGACAACCCCTTGCGTTTTGCACACGCGCAGGCATAATAGCGGCGAATTATCTCGGCTTTGGAAGCTTCGCTGACGTTATCGTTGTCAAATATGCAAAAGCCTGCCATGTTGACTCCCATATCGGTCGGAGACTTATACGGGCAGCTTCCCGAAATTTTTTCAAATATTGCCGACAGCACCGGGAAAATTTCAACGTCGCGGTTATAATTAACGGCGGTTTTACCGTAAGCTTCAAGGTGGAACGGGTCGATCATATTCACGTCATTAAGATCGGCGGTCGCCGCCTCATACGCAAGGTTCACCGGATGCATGAGCGAAAGATTCCAGACGGGGAAGGTCTCAAATTTCGCGTATCCCGCCTTTATACCGCGGCGGTGATCATGATAAAGCTGGCTTAAGCAGGTCGCCATCTTGCCGCTTCCGGGTCCCGGTGCGGTGACTACCACGAGCGAACGCTCGGTCTCGATATAGTCGTTTAGCCCGAGTCCGTTCTCGCTGACAATATTTTTGACGTCTGACGGATAGCCCGGGATCGGATAATGATAATACACCTTGATACCGAGCGCTTCAAGCCGCGCTCTGAAAGCAACGGCGAGATCCTGTCCGGCAAAGCGAGTGATGACCACACTGCCGACATACAAGCCGAAACCGCGGAAAGCGTCGATCAGGCGCAGCACGTCCTGATCATAAGTGATACCGAGGTCGCCGCGGATCTTGTTCTTTTCGATATCTGCGGCATTGATGACGATAACGATCTCGGCTTCCGCGCGCAGATTTATCAGCATACGGATCTTGGAATCCGGCTCAAAGCCGGGCAGTACGCGCGACGCATGGTGATCGTCAAAGAGCTTACCGCCGAACTCAAGGTAGAGCTTGCCGCCGAACATGGCGATACGCTCCTTTATATGCTCCGACTGAAGCTTTATGTACTTATCGTTATCAAATCCGCGCTTAATCATTACAAACCCCCGATTATGACATTTTTCGACTTTTTTGCAAACCTTTTCTATTATACCACCTATAACGCAATAATTCAATAGATTATTAACTCAATTTACACATTTTCGTAATTTTTTGCGTCGGACAGCTCCACACCGACCGCCGAAAGCAGGCGTGCAACCGTTTGGTTTGCGTCGGTTATACGCACGCTTTGTCCCGCTTCGGCGCCTTTCGCACAAAACTCCTTTATTGCCATAGCGCCCGAGGAATCAATTACGCCGACGCCCGAAAGCGAGAGCGATTCGGCCGACTGCGACTCGGAAAATATCCGCTCAAGCTTCGGCACGTTTGCAAAAAAGAGCGCACCGCGCAGTTTCAGCGCCGCACCGTCGCGCTCGGCTTCAAGCCTTGCGGATTTTACCACAAAGCAGACGGCGGAAAACACGATGCCGATGATTATTGCGGTAGTCAGATCAAACACCACGGTCGCAAGCATGGTGATCAGATATTCGCCGATCGCGGTATACATTTTATTTTTGAAAAAGGCTTTTATCGCGCTCCACTCGTTCATACGCCATGCAGTGACCATCAGCACCCCGGCAAGCGCGGACAGCGGAAGCTTTGCCATGACCGTACCGAGCAAAAACATAGAAGCAAGCAGTCCGAGCGCGTGAAAAACTCCGCAAAGTCTGGTCTTACACCCCGACTTTACGGCAACGCTGGTACGCGCGATCGCCGCGGTCGCAGGCACGCCTCCGAAAAACGGGATCAGAATATTACCGACTCCCTGCGCCACAAGTTCGATATCGGGGTTGAATTTCTCACCGGTCATTCTGGACGCGCTGGCGCCGCAGAGCAGACTTTCTATCATTCCGAGCGCGGCAATGCTGACTGCCGGTGAGAGATATCCGAGTAAAAGCTTCGGGTCAAATGAAGCAAAGTCAAGCCTGTCGGCAAGCAAAAGCGACTTCGGGATCGCACCGACCGTCGGCACGTCAAGCTTAAATGCTACGCATATCACGGTCGAAACGATTATTCCCACAAGCGACGAGGGCACGACCGCGTTCCATTTTTTCGGCCATGCTATCATTACCGCAACCACGACAAGCGCAAGCAGAACGCATTTATAATCGGGGGCAAAGCCGAGCTTTGCATAGCTTGCAAGCTTTGCAAGCGCGCTGTCACCGATCGAAGCGGTGCCGAAGAAATTGTCGATCTGCCCAAGCGCGATTATTACGGCTATACCCGAGGTAAAGCCGGTAATGACCGGCGCGGGTATTATCTTGACAAGTCCGCCGAGCTTAAAGAGGGCGCAAATCAAGAGGATTATTCCGGCAATGAACGAAACCGCGAAAACTCCGCTGACTCCGTATTTCATCACGATCGGTATAAGCACCGCCGACATCGCGCCGGTCGGTCCGCTTATCTGAAAGGACGCGCCCGACAGCAGACTGATAACTATTCCGGCAATGATCGCCGTGACGAGTCCTGCAGCGGCAGTGGCGCCGCTGCTGACTCCGAAAGCGAGCGCAAGCGGCAGTGCGACCGCGCAGACGGTCAGCCCGGCGAGCAGATCGCGCACAAGCGAGGCTAAATTATATCCCTCAAACTCACGTTTGAGCATGGCGGCGTAATTTTTAAACAAATTCATAACAACTCCCATGCCGCACAAAGCGGCTCAAAAAGTAACGCAAAATCAAAGCTTTCGCTTAACAAAGGCGGAGTTTTCCCGCTTCATGCCGCACAAGGCGGCTGTTTACAGGGATAACGATGCTGCCGATAATCGAAAAGCTTCAATAAATAAAAAGAGCGCGACGGCAAAAGCTGCCGTCGCGCCGCATTTTTTGCACCGCGTAATATTATACACCCGTACTTTTATAAAGTCCATTTGTGTATTCCACATTTTTAGACAAATACCGTCGGAATAATTTGTGAACAAATTGCAAATGGCGCATTATTTTTTGCGTGCGGAGGCATTTACGAGCAGAGTCGCCGCCGAAGCGCGGTTAAGTCCCTCGTATGCCGAGATATTACCGCTGCCGTCGCCCTTCATAACTCCCGCTTCGCAAAGTGCGGATATCGACGAGACCGCCCATGCCGGCGTACTGTCAAAGTCGTTGAAAACGGCAAGCTCTCCGCTTGACTCAAAGCCGTAAAGCTTATTTATCATCACTGCCGCTTCCGCACGGGTGATCTGATTATTCGGGTAAAACATCAGCTTGCCGTCGGTCTCAATGCCGTTTGCAATGCCGAGCACCGACGCGGCGGTAATGATACCTTTATATTCGCTCGGAATATCCGCGTCGTCCGCAAAGACCGTTCCGCTCACGCTTTCAAAGCCGTCGTATCCGGCAGACTTCATCAGCGCGGCGCAGAAAGCGGCGCGGCTCATCGGCTCATCGGGGTCAAAAAAGAATTTGCCGTCGGACGAAGTTTTAAAGTCAACAAAACCTCTGCTTGCCGCCACAATCGCGCTGTAATGCGCAAAATGTCCGTCCATATCCGCAAATACGATGTTGGTTTCGGGAGAAGCGACTTCAAGCACAACGGTCGCCTCGTCTGAGGTGTTGCCGTATTTGTCGCTCGCGGTATACGAAAAGCTGTCGCTGCCGACGAAGCCGTTTTCGGGCAGATAGCAATAGTTGCCGCGCACTGTGTCGGTGACTTCAAGCGTTCCGTGAGTCGGATATTTCACTATGCTATAGCTTATCGGGTCATTGTCCGGATCGCTTGCTTTCATGCTTCCGAACACCTCAATACCGCGAAGCGTCGAAACCTCAAGCGCGGGATCGTCAGGGTCTGCCGACACCGGTGATGAGTTAGCGCGCGACAGCAGACACACCGAGCATGAATAGACCGCGCCTCCTTTGCCGGTCGAAAAGCCGAACGATGCTTCAAGCTCTCCGCTTTCACCCGGAACAAATCTGATATTAGACAGATTCTTTTTCGACACGGTCTGCCCCTCGCGGAGAGCAAGCGAACCGAGCATCAATGTTCCGAGCGACGGCTCAGGCAGACTTTCGATACAGATACCGTCTATCGCGGACAGTCCGGTCGCCTTGAGAAAATCCGACTCGTCAAAATAAACGTCGCGGCTTGTAAGTCCGACCTTTATCATTTTGTAATCGAGCGCAAGCACATCAAGCGCCGGAGATACCGGAACCGCGCCGACGCACAGTGCAAGCGACAGGGCGCAAAGCGTCAGCAATACCAAAAACGAGCGTTTCTTTTGTTTCATTTTCATGCACATCCCTCCATGCAATTTATACCTTTAATATGCATTTGAAAGAGGAAATATATGCACGCAATCAGAAAATTCACATTTTATCGCAAAGCACCAGCAATGTGCCGCACTCAACCGACACGCACGCGATGCGTTCCGAAAACTCATTGCTCACTCCGAGCGGAAAATTTGCGTCAAGCTTCGCGTCCGCCAGCGGATATTTAAGCCCGGCAAGCGTAACGCCGTTTGCGTGGTCGGAAAGTGAAAACACCGACACCCGGACTCCCGGTTTTGCCTCAAGCGTGATACTGCCGTTATTCACGGCGACTGCATAATACTTATCGCCGTAAAGCTTGACCCTGCACCCCGACTCGGCAAGCCGCTTCGTTATCTGTATATTCGCGAAAGTATGATCGAGTCTGCCGCCGAGCGCTCCGTAGATAAGGAACTCACGCGCACCGCGTTCGCAGGCGTGACGCACACAGCTCATTATATCGGTGTCGTCCTTTTCGCACGGCAGTTTTATCAGGTGCTCTGCGGGAAGCGGATCGGGAACATATCCGAGCGAATCAAAGTCCCCGATAACATAATCGGGAGTTATCCCGAGTTTTTCAAGCCGCTCAAGCCCTCGGTCGGCGGCATAAACAGTTGCGCCGTCAAGCGCGGCACGCTCAAAACCGAACGGCTCAAGCGCGCCGAAGATACAACATTTTTTCATTGAATACTTTCATCGGCGCAGCCGACGCAGAAAAGATTTGCTAAAAAATTCTTCCGTCTTTACTTTTTTTCGGTCTTGAAAACAGCGTCAACCGAGCAGAGCGCCGCCGCGCCTATCAGAGTTATCGCGATCTCGGGCAACATAAAGCTTCCGTTATATATTGCCGAGAAAAGCCATGCGCCGTACTTGTGTACGATATGGGTCGGGTCGTCGGCGTACCACTCAAGGTCAAGCGCGTACCAGACCGCAACTCCGGAGATGATGTGGCAAACGTATCTTAAAAGCATTACGACGAGCGCGCCGACAAGTATTCTCCATGCGCGCGAAGCCTTATTGAACGAAAGGGCGTCCTTGCCGCCGAAAAACATTCCGCAAAGTCCGATAAGCGTAAACGGAATGATATAGTCAAACAAGATGCAAAGCGCGATCCCGCCCGCAGTCGGTACCCATGCCACATTATTGAGTCCGAGCAAAAGCTCGATCACGGAATAAACAAATCCGCCGGCAAGTCCGCAAAGCGTGCCGCGTCTGCAGGACAGTATCATTATCGGCAGCATTGACATAAGCGTGACCGAACCGCCGTAAGGCGCATCGTAAATTTTGATCAGACTGAGTATGGTTGCGAGCGCGACCATGACCGCGGTTTCCGCAACTATTCTGATCTTTTCGTTTTTGTTTCGCATAAAAACCTTTCCGCCGCCGCAGGCGGCACACAAATATAAAACAAAAAACGCCAACGGAAAACGTTGGCGTAAAAACTCAAAACCGAAAATTCCTACGACGGCATTATCCGTATCAGGTTCATGGGTTCGGAGCTTCGCTCCGTCTCAGCCGACATACGTCAGCACCCCGTTTTCAATTGGCACACACATTATAACGCCGACAGGCGTATTTGTCAAGAATTTTTTTACATTACTCCAAAGTTACGGCACCCGCATTTATCGTCATCATCCCTATACGGCTGATCACAGCGGCTATCATCTTCATCAATCTGTTCCTTCTTTTCATAAAGTCCCCCCCTTTCGGATTTTATGTTTTCACATTTTTTACAGTCGTGAATCCGCGTCCTTACGCGTTTAATTTTACTTGCAGTTTCATTATACCGGTAGATAGGGATCACGTAAACACACAGGTACGCGCTTGCAGGTATACAGAAGGTTCGCTCCCGTTCTACTTGCCTTCAAATCGCCGTAGAATCGTCCTTTTGCCGCTCTACCGACAGTAGAATCGGCGAAATTACACGATTTTTTAACTTTAATGTAACCGATATGCCACACATGACAGATATACTTAAAATGTAGAGTTTCAACATAAAAATTCCGCTTCAAGCATAAGCGCTTACGCGGCATGGAGGTTGTTATGATAATCATATATGTTTTGGCAGGGATCGCGGTTCTGGTGCTTTTATTCACGCTCTACTGCTACTATTCCACTTTTTATCACTCCGAGCGCATGAAAAAATCGGAGTTGAACGCCGGCGCATACAAGAAAGCATACGACAGCACCAAAATTCTGGTTGACGAACTTAACAGCTGCAAGTATGAGGAAGTAGCGGTCAAAGCGTTTGACAATACCGCTTTGGTCGGCTCATACTACCGCTTCTCCGAAAGCGCGCCGAACGCGATCCTTTTCCACGGCTACCGCGCATGGCTCCGTGCCGACAACGCCGCGCTTTTTAAGCTCTTTCGCGAGAACGGTTTCAATATTCTGGTAGTCGATCAACGCGCCCACGGCAGAAGCGCGGGACACACGATCAGCTTCGGAATAAACGAGAGGCGCGACTGCCTTACATGGGTAAATTATATCAACGAACGCTTCGGCAAGCCACCCGTTATCCTTGCGGGCGTATCAATGGGTGCCGCCACAGTTATGATGGCAATGGGACTCGGGCTGCCCGACAACGTCATCGGAGTCGTTGCCGACTGCGGCTTCTCATCTCCGTCCGGGATAATCAAAAAAGTGGCAAAAGACCGCGGGTTCGCACCGTCGCTCGTATTTCCGTTTGTAAAGCTTGCCGCCCGTCTGTTCGGCGGTTTTGATCTCTCTGAAGCCGATGCGCTCAGCGCGGTAAAAGCAAGCAAGCTCCCGCTGTTGCTTATTCACGGAGATAAGGACGGATTTGTGCCGCATTATATGTCTGAGGAAATATGCGACGCACGCCCGCAGAACACCACGCTCGTCACGGTTCACGGCGCCGATCATGCGCTGGCATATGCAACCGACAGCGATCTGTACTCAAGAACGGTAAACGATTTTACGGACAGGGTATTGAACGACCGCCTCAGCTGAACGAAAGCTTCTGCGTCGTTTTCGTAAGATCCACAACGCATGGTATTCCCTTTTGACTCGCCGGGCGATACGCTCTTTGCACGTTTCAAATTTTAATATTAAAGAACTCCCGTAATTTCATA
>DHJP01000045.1:27025-30302 GCA_002404395.1 Clostridiales bacterium UBA4717 | reverse complement strand
TATGAAATTACGGGAGTTCTTTATTGAATTTTCAGCCGATCCGTTCGATTTCACGCGTAGTCGTCATATAGTAACAAAGCGTCGTCCACCTGATGCTGAGCGGTTTTGTGCGTACCCTCGGCTCCGAGCGTCACCGCCGCATAAAGTCTGCCGTTTTTTTCGGCAAAAGTCGCAAGGCAAAGCATCGCTTCAAGCGTATAACCGGTTTTTCCGCCTAGTATCTTCGCGCTTTCAGGCTGTCGCCCGTTGAGCTTACCGAACACGGTGCTGTAGACCTTGAATCCATCCGGATGCTTATCCGTCGGAGGCACCGAATACGAGCCTGACTGCGCAATCTGCATGAACGTCTCGTTTTTCATTGCTTCAAGCAATATTGTGTTCATATCATGAGCGCTTGAATAATGTTCGTCGTCATGAAGCCCGGTCGCGTTGGTGAAATGCGTGTTGACAAGCCCCATCAGCGCCGCGCGCTCGTTCATTTTCTCGACAAGTGCTTCCTCGCTGCCGAAAACAGCGTCCGCCGCGGACAGAACCGCTTCGGCTCCGGACGGCAGCAGGATACCGTAAAGCATATCTATAAGTCTTGCGCTCTCGCCCGGCACAAATCCGGCAACCGAAGCCCCCTCAAGATACACCTTATCATATACTTTCCGGGTGACAGTGACCTCCGCTTCAAGGTCATCGGCATTTTCGATCAGAACAAGCGCAGTCATAAGTTTAGTCAGCGAAGCCGGGTAGAAACGCTCGTCCATCCGCTTTTCGGCTATCACCGAACCGGTCTGCACATCGGTCAGGCAAGCATAACCGCTGTACAGCTCGGAATCAAGCACCGATGTTATGCGCTCATTCGGCAGCGTTGGTATATCCGACGTTACGTGCGCATTTTCCGCGGATACCTGAGCGGCAGCATCTTGATTATCACTGTCAACGATCGGACGCAGCTCAGACTTTTGCGCATTATCGCCGTCTATCGGCAGAGTTTCATACTCTTTACCCGAAAAACCGACGATCTCATTTCCCTCGGAAGCCGTTTCGGATATATGTACACTGCCGTCGCCGCTGTCGTTTTCCGGAATCAGCGGATCATCGGCAGAGCCGAAAGATAGACTGACAACAAGCACAGCGGCGGTGATTATCAGCACGATAGCCGGGACAAATTTTTTGATTTTCTGCATATTCGGTCTCGGTACGCCGCCGCGGTATTCAACCGCGGCGCGCCTTTCATCATTTCTTTTCGATCAGCAGTTTGTATTTGAATGCGGCGGCAACCGTTTTGCCGTCGGTGATCTCGCCGTTTGCGATCTTTTCACACAGTTCTTCAAACGGAAGCTTTTTCACATTCAAAAATTCATCGGGGTCAAGCTGCTGTGTGCCGGACTTGAGCGACCTTGCAAGATAAAGCCAGATCGTTTCGCCGATTATTGCGGGACTGCCGATAAACTCGCCGAGCGGTATGATCTCATCGGCGGTAAATCCGGTTTCCTCTTTCAGCTCGCGCACTGCCGCCGAAAGATGATCTTCTCCGGGAAAGTCAAGCTTGCCTGCCGGTATTTCGGTAAGTACTCTTGAAAAGGGATAACGGTACTGCTCGACAAGGTACACATTTCCCTCGTCGTCTATCGGAAGCACCGCGACCGCGCCGTTATGGCGTATATATTCGCGAGTCGAATGACTCCCGTCGGGAAGCTCGACCTCGTCAAAATACAAATGGGCAACCACGCCGTCAAATATCAGTTTTGAAGATATTTGCTTTTCGTACAGTTTTTCAAATTCCATATCGCTCCGCCTTTACGACACCCAACCCGAAGCATATTTTGCATACGCTTCGACCGAACGTCCGACTTCTTCCCTGCTTCTGCCGTTTCCGCCGGCGAGAATATATACCTTTACTTTCGGTTCGGTTCCGGAAGGTCTGATTATGATCCGATCTCCGTTTTCGAGCATGAAATATAACACATTCGATCTCGGAAGTCCGGTAGTTTCCACCGTGCCGCACCCTTTGCGGCGGACAGTATCTTCAAGATAGTCGCGCACCTCAACCACATTCTGATCGCAGATACGCTCGGGAGTATTTTTACGAAGCGAGTCAAGCAATGCCTGCATACGCTCGGCTCCGTCCAGCCCGTCCATTACGATATTTATAGATTTTTCCTCGTAATATCCGTACTTTTCATAAAGCTTCTCAAGCGCGTCGGCAAGCGTCATCTTACGGCGTCTGTAGTATGCCGCCATTTCGCTTATCAGCATTGTCGCAACCACCGCGTCCTTATCGCGGGCGTATGTGCCCTTGAGATAGCCGTAGCTTTCTTCAAAGCCGAGCAAAAAGCTGTCGTGACCCGTGACCTCATGCTTCTTTATCACTTCGCCGATAAACTTGAAGCCGGTCAGCACATTGAAAATACGGATATTGTGTCTCTCGCACACCTTGGCGGCAAGTTCGGTGGTAACGATCGTTTTTACCACATAGGGATTCTCGGGCATATTCCCGTTCTCCTCATACGCCGCGGCAATATATTCGATAAGCAACGCGCCTGCCTGGTTACCGGTTATTGTCTTGAAGCTTCCGTCCTTCGTGCGCACCATAATACCCACGCGGTCGGCGTCCGGGTCGGTGGCAAGCACCATGTCTGCGCCTTCGCGCTGTGCCTGAGCAAGGGCAAGAGCAAGCGCCTCTTTCAGCTCAGGGTTCGGGAACGGGCAGGTGGTAAAGGCACTGTCCGGCTTTTCCTGTTCGCGAACCATGGAAATATTGCCGAAGCCCGCAAGGGACAGGGCGTTTACCACGGGAATCGCGCCGGTGCCGTTGAGCGGCGTGTNNGTCGGCGTCCGGGTCGGTGGCAATTATCAGATCGCTGCCCTCGCGGTCGGCTACCTCTATACCGCGCTCAAATGCCTGCGGAAACTCGGGGTTCGGGAATTTCACGCCCGGGAAATCTCCGTTCGGCGTCATCTGCTCTTTGACGCAATAAATGTTCTTAAAGCCTGCACGTCTGAGCACCTCGGGGACGATACGGTATCCGGTCCCGAAAAGCGGCGTATATACGATCTTAAGTTCGTCGGCTACCGCCCTGACCGCTTCGGGATATACCGCCTCTCCGAGCACCTTTTCCATATATTTTTCGTCAAAATCGCGTCCGAGCATTACTACTCTGCCCGATTTTACCGCCGAGTCAAAGTCGATCCGCTTGACGTCGTCAAAAATATCCGCGCGGTCAATAAAGTCGGATACCGTCTTTGCATGATCCGGCGGAAGCTGTGCGCCATCGTCCCAATATGC
>DHJP01000045.1:11072-26997 GCA_002404395.1 Clostridiales bacterium UBA4717 | reverse complement strand
TCCCAATATGCTTTGTATCCGTTGTATTCGCTCGGATTGTGCGATGCGGTAATATTCACGCCGGCAATACAGTGAAGCTCTCTCACGGCATATGAAAGCACGGGGGTAGGGCGAAGCTCGTCAAAGAAAAATACTTTGATTCCGTTGGCGGCGAAAACCTCTGCGGAAACCCGTGAAAACAGCTCGGAATTGTTGCGCGAATCATGCGCAATGACCACGCTTTTTTCACCGTTTTCACGGTTGATCAGATCGGAAAATCCCTGAGTCGCCTGCGCCACCGTGTAAACATTCATTGCATTCATTCCCGCCTTCATGGTACCGCGCAGACCTGCAGTTCCGAAGTCAAGCCGCTTTGAAAAAAGATATTTTATCTCGGCGTCATTGCCTGCTATCGCACGAAGCTCCGCCTTTGTCGCTTCATCCACTTTGTCGCTTTCAAGCCATCTGTTGTATTGTTCAAGATAATTCAATGTATACCTAACCTTTCCGCAAATATCATACCGCAGTTTATTTTTGTTTTGTTTCGGCAAGCGCCTTTTCAAGCGCCTTCGCAAGCTGATCGGGACATGAGGTATCCTTGAAGCCGCAGGTTATGCCCTTGAGCTTGTCGATCACCTCTTCCGCCTTCATCCCGGAGACAAGCGCCGATATTCCGCTTGTATTGCCGTTGCATCCGCCGATAAAGCGAACATTCTTCACATAATCCCCGTCAAGTTCAAATTCGATCGCACGTGCACAGGTGCCGTGTGTCTGATATGTAATTTTTTCCATGATCGTATTCCTTCCCCCAACGCGAAAATAAAATCTCTGATAATTGAGACCTCAGCTTTCGCGTCCGAATTTTGCTTCCGACACGAATATCGGTCAGCGTTTATGTTCATATCAGCTCCGTATATACGCCGAGCGGGATAAAGCTTACCGACTCAAGCTCCAGAAAACGCACATACGCTTCAAGCGACGCCTGATCTGTCGCCAGCCTGACATCATAAATTATGCCGCCATCCGAAAAGCCGACCGTGTCAAGCCGCTCAACTCCGAGTCCCAAAAGCGACGCGCCTGACAGCACGCGCGAAAGCGCACCGTCTCCGCGGTCGTTAAGCTCAAACTCAAACGTCGTGATACCGGTGAGCACCGCAATAAGCGAAAGCTCATTTCCGATAAGGATGTACCGCGTGGCGTCGCCGCGTCCGCGAGATACCACCTCGCACGCCGCGACAATACGCAATTCAAATTCATCGATCAGCTTTACAAAGCTCATAAGTTTTCCGTCCGCTGAATTTTCATGCGGGAGTATCCCGAGCGCAGCATCACCGCTTTTGACGCTTTCGCAAACCTCTCTGAAAGATTCGCAATAATGAGCCGAAGCATCGGGAAGCACCGACGCGAATTTCTCATATGCAATATCCGCGCCCGGAGCCTTGCGGTAAGCGATTTTCGGATCAAAAGCCAACGCTTCTTCACTTTGCTCCGGCTCAAGCGATCCGAGCACCGAGGCAAGTCCGCCGCAGCTTTTTTCTGCCGCCGTGCGGCAAAGCAGCGCATGATCCGCAAGCGAACACACCTCCGAATACATTTCGATCGCTTCGCACGACGGCTTCGGTGCGTTCTCCTCGGGCTTCAGCGCAAATTTATGTCTGAGCGACCTCTCGTTCAAACGCAAAAGTTCCGCCTCGCTGTCCGAAAATCTGCAAAGCGAATCAAGCTCGCCAAACCTCAGCTCAAACGCACGCTCAAGCTTTGCTCCGTTTTCCGAGAGATTTTCGCCGATCGCGTCGAGCGGCGCATATTCTTTGTATTCCTTGTACTCTTTGCACTCCTTGCTCATACAAGGCTTTCAAGCACACCGTAGCTCTGCGCAAGGAATGTGCGCAATTCGTCAGCGGTCAGCTGTCTCTGCGATAACAACGCAAGCGAGTAAAGCTGCTTTGCGATATTTTCCGCCTTGTCGGCATCCCCCGCCTTTATCAGCTCTGAGAGCTTTGAAATAAGTCGGTTGTTCTGATTTACCACAAGCGTCATGTCGGCGCTCGGCACAGCCGAAGTGTCCATGCCGTACATCTTCATCATATCCTCCATGCGTCTGGCTTCCTCGGATATGTTTAATATCGCAGGCGTGGATTCATCCTTGAGCAATTCGTATCTGACTTCAAGCTTGTCGTTTCCGCTGACCTTTTTCATCAGCTCGCTCATCTTTTCATCGGGAACGACTTCACCCTCTTTTTTGAGCATTGAAGCCACATCTGCGTCAATGCGTACGAATTTGATCTTCTTTTCGCTCTCGACAAGGGTTATGAACTGAGTATCTATTATGGTGTCTAAAAGGATCACCTCGGCACCCTCGTTTTCAAACATCGAAATATACTGTGCCTGTGAGACCTTGTCGGTAGCATAGTACACGGTGTTTTCGTGCTTTTCCTTTGCCGCCTCAAGGTAATCATCAAGCGTGGTATATCCGCCCGAAGTCTTTTCAAATATGACTGCGGGCAAAACCTTTTCAAAGAACTTGCGGTCTTTCAGTGCGCCGTATTCAACGAAGGTCTTTATATCGCGCCAGATCTCCTCATAACGCTCGCGCTCGGTCGAATAGAGTGAATTTATCTTGTCGGCAACCTTTTTGACTATATGAGACGAAATTTTTGAAACGTATCCGCTGTTCTGCAAATAGCTTCTCGATACGTTGAGCGGAAGCTCGGGGCAGTCGATAACACCCTTGAGCATAAGCAAAAACTCGGGTATTACCTCCTTGATATTGTCCGCAACAAACACCTGATTATAGTAGAGCTTTACCTCTCCCTCAAGGCTGTCGTATTGGTGCGCAAGCTTCGGGAAATAAAGTATTCCCTTGAAGTTGAGCGGATAGTCCACATTCAGATGAATGTAAAATAACGGCTCTCTGTAATCATGAAATACCTTACGGTAAAATTCAAGATACTCTTCTTTTGTGCACTGCGAGGGATTTTTGAGCCAAAGCGGACAGGTATCGTTTATCGGCTCCGGCTTCTTCTCCGGTTCATTTGCATCCGCCGATTCGGCTTTATCGTGCTTCTCGGCTTCTTGCTTTTCATTTTCTTCTTCATCAACGAAGTATATCTCAACCGGCATAAACGAGCAATACTTTTCAAGTATCTCTTTAAGCTTGTAGGCGCTCAGATACTCTTCGCCCTCTTCGTTTATGTGCATGATGATATCGGTACCGCGCTCCGACTTGTCGGAAGCGGTAATTTCATATTCGCCTATATCGCTGCACTCCCATTTTACGGCAGGCGCGCCCGTAAACGACTTTGTAATGACCTCGACCTTATCGCTGACCATAAACGCCGAATAAAAACCGAGCCCGAAATGGCCGATAATGCCGCTGCCTGCGGCATCCTGACCGTCGCCCTCGTACTTCTTGACAAAATCAAGCGCACCCGAAAGCGCGATCTGGCATATGTATTTTTCCACCTCTTCAGAGGTCATACCTATACCGTTATCGCTTACGGTTATCGTGCGTCCGGTACGGTCAAGCACCACGCTGATTTTAAAGTTGCTTTCATCAATATCTTTAGCTTCGCCGAGCGAGCAAAGCCTCTTGAGCTTTGTCACCGCGTCGCAGGCATTGGACACGATCTCGCGCAGAAAGATCTCTTTTTCGGAATACAGCCACTTCTTTATGACCGGGAATATATGCTCGATCTCGACGCTGATACCGCCTTTTTTAATTTCATTTCCGGAATTTTCACTCATGATAATTCACCTTTGCTTCATATTGTAAGGTTCGTATACACGACCCGTATCTTATATTATACCACCTTTAAGGCGCGTGTCAATGAATGCCTCATGATTTAAAGAAAATTTTACATAATATGCAACGGTTTCGGAAGTTGTATTCCGATTTTTGTAACATTTTTGTAAAAATGACAAAACCGACCGTCAAAACGAACAAAACTATGATATTATGAATACTATAATAGTTAATCTCATGTCTGAAAGGAAAAGATCATGTCCGAAAGAATGCGTAAAAACCTTGAAAAGGCGGCGGCTTTTTCGGCGTTTATCCTCAGCTTTATGTTCCTGTTTGCCGTTTCGTCAATATGTGCAAAACCTCCGCAAACGGTATTCGGACCCTATGAGATCACATACAACGGAACGCGCTTCTCGTTCAACGGCTTTGAACGCCGCGAAGTCGCCGACTTTGACGGCAATACTTTTGCCGAAATGAACATAACCTCGGGTACATACGATAATAATGCTCCCATGATAGTGATCGACACCTCCGACTTTGACTTTCACATATATGATTACCCGTACATGAAGTTCGGATATTACTCTGATTCGGATATCGGAAAGGTAGATATTACGATCACCTCCCCGCTCGGCGAATGTTGGGAAAACAACAAGCCGACGCCGATCGCAAACCAATACACCGAACTTGTCGAATATCTGTACGGACTGACCGGGAGCAAAAATCAACTGCCCGAGCGCGACACCGAAAACGTCAAAGTCAGGATCAAGCCATGCGGCGGCGGCTCGAAGACGCTCGAAAATGATACGGTTTACAGACTCCGCTACATTGCTTTTTTTAAAACAAAAGCCGAGGCCGAAGCCTATGTTTACGATGGCAGCGACCTTTATGATGACACCATTCTCAAGAATTACGACGGCTCATATTTAAAACTTGACAGCGCAACGCTCGACACTTATCTTGACGGCGCGCGCACGCTGGCGGAACGCATACTTAACAGCGAAAGCATACCCGCTTCAAGCATTTCGGGAAGTGTTTATTATGTTTCACCGAGCGGCAACGACTCCGCTGACGGACGCTCGCCGGAGAACGCATGGCGAACGCTTTCAAAGGTCAATTCATTTGATTTTGAAAACGGCGACGGCGTATTGTTTGAACGCGGCGGGATCTGGCGGCGCGAACGTCTCCGTCTGCACAACGGCGTGACCTATTCCGCATACGGAGAAGGCGAAAAGCCGGCGTTTTACGGTTCGTTTGACGGCTCAAATCCGGGGCTTTGGCGGCAAACCGACGTCCCGTATGTTTATTCGTTTGAGATACCGATAAGCGGTTCAAACGACGACGTCGGAAATATCTGCTTCAACGGCGGTGAAGCTTGGGGGATCAAAATTTCGCGGACGACCGACAAAACCTGCGTCGACAACGGATTTGTCGATAACGGATTTGAAACCTTTTATTCGGGCGGCGGAAAATTCGAATCATATAAAGATCTGAAGCATAACCTTGAATTCTGGCATTCTTGGGACGACAATCACGTTTATCTGTACTGCGAATACGGAAATCCGGGATATTTCTTCGACTCGGTTGAGATCTCGGCAAAAAACAGCGGTATCATCTACGGCTCAGATCCCACCGATGTTATCGTTGATAACATCGCCGTAAAATATACGGGCGAGCACGGCGTAGGCATCTCAAACGCAGTGAACGTTACCGTTCAGAACTGCGTTTTCAATTGGATCGGAGGCTCATTACAGTATTCCGACGGCAGAGTGGTCAGGCTCGGAAACGCAGTTCAGAATTGGAAGAACTGCGATAATTTCAAGATCCTGTACTGCCTTGCCGATCAGATATACGACTGCTGTTGGACCTCACAGTGGCAAAACAGCGGATATGCAACTGACTACGACGTTATTATGAACGACTTTGAGTTCGCATACAATGTTGCCGCAAGAGCCAACTCCGGAAATGAAGTCTGGCTCGGCGACCGCGTCGGCACCGGTTATGAAATGCGAATATCAAATATGAATCTGCACGACAGCTACACGCTTTACGGCGGCTACGGCTGGAGCCATCAGCGCCCGAACAAGGACGGCAATTTCTTCTACGGTGAAAACGTAGTAAACAAATATAACAAATACGAAAACAACTCAATACACGACAACGTCAACATCTTCTCGACCGCAACCGGGAATATCTGCTATTATTCCGGCAAGAACGGACTTAATTTCAATCACAATACTTATATTCAAGCCGAAGACCGATATTACGGATACAATGCGTCGGGCGGCGGTGCAAACTCCGGCACACCGTCGAAGCTCGCGTACAGCCGCTATTCGGTCGCCTACCTGCTTTCAACCGGCGCGGAAGAAGGTTCGACCTTTTATTATACCGCACCATACGGCAGCTTTCCGAGGGCGCGTCACGACGGCTCGCCTTTCCCGATACTGCCGCAGGTGTGGGACACGGATGACGCGGACCAAAGCCTCTCGCAAAACTATTATCTTTTGACCGCGCGCGATCTGATCGGGAGAATGAGATCCGGAAACGGTAAAACCTCGATCGCCGAAAACGTAATCGGTGAGGATGAGACCGAGTTTGTCTATATCCGCTCGACCGGCAACTTTGAAAGCGACGACAACACTTATACCGATATTTCTTTCGGCAGTCTCGGCAACACGCTTACCTACAGCCGCTTCCCGTATGTGAAGCTCGGATACAAAACAAACAT
Organism: Clostridiales bacterium UBA4717; assembly: GCA_002404395.1. GTDB lineage: Bacteria > Bacillota > Clostridia > Oscillospirales > CAG-272 > UBA4717. Next base: position 20,545 of record DHJP01000045.1, on the reverse strand, counting down.
TTCCTCAGGCTCTGTCATAGACATAAATCTGTTCACCGAATACGACGGAACAAGCAAACGCCTGTGGGGTCCGACGGCAACCTATCACCCGGGAGAGCGCGGAGAGATAGTCTTCCGTATCGGCGCCGATACGCTCACCGGCGGCAATGACATATCAGGCTTTGACCGCACTCTTATCGGAAGCTCCGCCGCGCTTGAAAAGCTCAGGCTGAAATTCTGGGGCGGTAACAGCGCAAACGCCATGCGGACCGAAGATTATTTCGCGATCGAATATATTGCCTTTCTTCCGAGTGAGGAAGCAGTCGGGAGCTTTACATACAATTTCGGAGATTACGGAAATTTCACGTCGGACAACTATTATCTGTTTACTTCACGCGACCTGCTCGGGAACCTCAAGGCAGGCAACACGAAAGTCAAGCTTGATACCGTGCTTACCGCCGAGGACGGAAGCGAATTTCTGTATGTCCGCTCTGCGGGTGACGATATAAGCAACGATAACACTTATTTCGATATACGCTTTGACAAGCTCGGCTTTACCCCTCCGTATAATCAATGCATATACGCAAAGCTCGGCTACAAAACCAACATAACCACAAGCTCCATGATAGACGTAAATCTCTTTACCGAATATAACGGAGCAAGCACACGCCTGTGGGGGCCGAAGCCGATAATCAGTCAAAACTCGGACACGATCTCTTCGGTGGTCTTTCGTATCAGCGCCGAGGCGATCGCCGGCGGCTCGGGCATCTCCTCGACCTTTGACCGAGAACTTATCGGAGCGGACGCAACGCTTGACATATTACGTCTTAAGCTTTGGGGCGGTCAGCTCGGATATGAAATGAAAGCAGACGACTACTTCGCGATAGAGTATATTGCATTTTTTGTCGATGACGCCGATGCAAACAAGTTCGTATACAAATTCGGCGATCCCTCGATGGCAGACTACCGCAACAATCTGTATGTCGATTACACTTTCATATGCGATTACGCAGACCTGTTGAAGATAAACGAAGATCCGAGCGGCAAATATATTCTGTCAAACGACATAAATTTGGCAGGCAGATTGTTTTCACCGCTCTGCCCCGACGGCTTCTACGGAATATTCGACGGAAACGGACATACGCTGAAAGGCGTTGACGTCCGCGCTTTCGGCGAAGGCGACGTATCTGCGGGGCTGTTTGCCGAAAATCACGGAGTCATACGCAATTTGAACTATATCGGCACGACGCTTGCACAAAGTCAAAGCGGAAACGCCGCGGCGGCTTCGCTTTGCGCGCACAACTTCGGAAGCATTTACGGCTGCAACGTCACGGCGTCGGTCGCAGCCGTCGCGCCTGCAGGCGCTTCGGAAGCATATGAAATTGCCGGCGGCAAGGCAGCGTATAACTGCACCGGCAGCAATGTACTTACCAAAACGCTTACAGGACCTCCCGTAAAGGGAGATGTGAACGCCGACGGCACGGTTGACTCGGCAGACGTTCTTACGTATATGAGATATATGCTGTCCGGAGGCACGAACGCCGCAGGATTCTTCACACCCTTTGCGGACATAGACGAGGACGGCAGGATCACTTCCGCCGACATGAAAGGCTTGGCACGCAGTATTGCCGGGTGGAAAAATTACAATCTGTAAAAACAAGCCGCCGCGAGCAATGCGGGGCGCGAAAGGAAAATTATGAAAAAGTTAAATCTGCTTTTATTCATGTCCGTGATCATCTTTGCACTGTTTACCGTTACTGCGGTCGCGGACGCTCTGCCGTATCCCATGATAACGCTGCGCGAAGCTCCGTTTGGATACACACCGGTCACAAACGCCGAAGAGTTCAGATCAATGACCACGGACGGTCATTACATACTGCTTTCGGATATTGATCTCTCCGGTGAAACAACAGTGCCGCTCGGAAATGACGACGCTCCGTTTACGGGCACTTTCGACGGCAACGGTCACAAGCTGAGCGGCGCGCTCATATCGGGCAACTACAAATACTCCGCGCTTTTCGGAAAGCTCGAAAACGCAACGATAAAGAATCTGATCGTTGAAAACATTACGGTTCAGCATAATGCCGACGAGAGTGAAGAGTTACCCGACGAGCTTTACGCGGCAGGCATAGCCGCCTTTGCCAAAGGCTCGGTGATACGGAACTGCTCGGTTTCCGGTACGATCTCGGCAAACGCCGCATCCTTTGCATACGCAGGCGGAATTGCCGCATACATTGACGATACCGATATGAAAGATCTCGCAAATTACGCAAGCGTCGGCGCAAACTCAAAAAGCTTCGCCTATTCGGCGGGAATATGCGCATATCTCAGAAACGGTTGCTGCGTTGAAAGCGTCTTAAATTCAGGATCGCTTTCGGGTCTCTCGGAAGGCGTGTATATCGGCGGTATTGCCGCATATGCCAAAAACGACAATATCAAGACGACCGTAATAAATGCCAAAAACACTGCAGACATTACCGCTGAAGTTGAAGAGGAAAGAGCGGCATACACCGTCGCCGGGATCCTCGCCGCGGGTCCGTGCAACGCCGAAAGGGTGTACAACAGCGGAAATATCAAGATACGCTCTACCCTCGGAGTCACAGTCGGCGGTATACTCGGAAACAGCAGCCACAGCTCGGTGAGCCGGGCGGTCAACTGCGGCAATGTATCGGTAGTTGCCGGCGCTGACGCCAACGCCGGCGGAATATACGCGGTGTCAATATACTCCGAAGTCACAGATGCAATAAACAGCGGTGATGTATACGCAAGCGGCAAATCAAGCGGATACGCGGGCGGCATTTCCTCGCAAAGCCGCTCACGCAGCTCATATGTCAATGTGATCAATCTCGGGAACATTTCCGGTGACGGCAATGTAGGCTCGATCTCGGGCAAATCCTGCGATTTCGGTAACCGCTTCAACGATACCTTTGCCAATGTGTATGCCAAGGCCTCGGCAATTTCGGCAATCGGCTCGGGAAGCTTTTCCGACGCCTGCACCATACTCTCCGACAGCGAGCTTGCCGACCCGTCGAAGCTCAAAGGGCTTGATTTTGAATCGACCTGGACTTTTAACTCAGACGGAATACCCACTCTTACCATAGTCAAAACAGTCTCGAAGCCCGAGCCGATATTAGGCGACGCCGACGGAGACGGCGATATATCACTTGCCGATTTCACTCGTATGTGCAGAAGCATTGCCGGCTGGAACGATACCGAAATAATTGAAGCCAACTGCGATTTCAACGGCGACGGCGTGTTCGATACAGTCGATACCCTGCTTTTGATGCGCATGTTGATAAAATAACCGCGCCACTGCAAGGCACCGCTTTAACCGATAAAACTCCGATCCGATAGCTTATATAAAAGCAAGCACGCAAAGGGTGTTAAAAACTCAAGATGAGTTTTTAACACCCTTTTGACATCGATCTCGGCGGCAATACGCCGCCGTTTTGCCGTTAAGCCGGGCAAAATGTCAAAGACATTGAGGCAAAAACGATGTTTTTACAGTACCTTTGCTTGGTTAAATTTTAAGTCTTTGCCGCTCTGTCTGCACGAAGCGGCGGCTCGGCGGATTCGGGTACTCCTTACTCATAATATATCCATAACGCAAAAGGTCGTGCCCGCCTGAGAAAGGCGGGCACGACCTTTGTTTACTTATTTATCAGAATGCCGAAATTACAAGCACCGCAATAATAATAAGCGGCAGTACATATGTCATATAAGGACGGATCCATTTCGGAACGCAGATTCCTTTGTCGCCCTGATTGACTTCCTCAAAGTATTTATCAAAGCCCCATCCGAATTTTGCAGTGCAGAAAAGGATGTAGAACAAGCTTCCTATCGGCAGCAGCAGATTCGATACGGTATAATCCTCAAGATCCATAAAGCCTTTGCCGAAGAGTGTAATGTCACTCCAGATATTCAGACTGAAGATACACGGAAGCGAAAGCACCGCCACAAGCAGAATATTTATGAGCGATACGAGTCTGCGATTGATCTTGGTAAGCTCCAGCCAGAAAGAAATGATATTTTCAAATACCGCGATCACGGTGGAGAACGCCGCAAATATCATAAACAGGAAGAAGAGTGCGCCGATCACGCGTCCGACATTACCCATCCTGTTGAAAATACTCGAAAGAGTGGTGAACAGGAAGCCTGCACCGACCGAGCCTGCATCTGCGGTAACACCGTTATTGTAAGTAAAGCAAGCGGGGAATACGATGAATCCGGACATAAGCGCAACAAACGTGTCAAGGCTTACGATCGTAACCGCTTCGCCGAGCAGACGGCGCTCCTTCTCTATGTAGCTTCCGAACACCGCAATTGAGCCCATGCCTATGCTGAGCGTAAAGAACGCCTGGCCCATAGCCGAGGAAATTACCGTGCCGAGACCGGCAGCCTTGATATTTTCAACCGACGGTACAAGATAAAATTTGAGACCTTCGGCAGCGCCTGACAGCGTGCAGGAATATCCGGCAAGCAGTATCATCAGTGCGAACAGCGCGAGCATCATGACCTTTGTTATGCGTTCAACGCCGTTCTGAAGGCCGAGCGAGCAGACGCCGAAGCAAATGGCGATAACCGCGAAAGTGCAGAATATCATAAGTCCGGTATTGCCGACCATTTTCTCGAAAACCCCGCCGAGCTCTTTGGCAGTCTGATACTGCATGATAGAGCCGTTGAGATATTTCACAAAATAAATGATCATCCAACCTGAGATGGTCGTGTAGAACATCATGAGCAAGTAGTTCCCGGCAATACCGAGATACTTCATAAAGTGCCACTTCTGTCCCTTTTTTTCGAGCACATCAAAAGAAGTGGCAATGCTGCGTCGGCTGCCGCGTCCGACAGCAAGCTCTGCCGTCATTATCGGAATACCGAGCAAAACCAAAAATACAATGTAAATAAGTACAAACGCCGCTCCGCCGTATGCGCCTGCAGTTATCGGGAAACGGTAAACATTACCGAGACCGATCGCACAACCGGCAGAGATCAGGATGAAGCCGAGCCTTGATGAAAATTTTTCGCGCTGATCCATAAAAAGTTCCTTTCAAAAATACAACATTGTTCCATATTGTAACATAAAATACACAAAATAGCAACACTTTTTCATATTTTTGTAGGAATACTCAAATTCCGACAGATTTTTTGTGCAAAGTGACCCGGCGCGAAATTTAACTCTGTCAGCTTTTTTTGGCTTCGACCGTGGATTCTCCGGCTTTGAGTCCGTCTCCGGTGACAAACACTCTGATATGACTCTGAGTATTGCCGCGAAGTATCAAAAGCGCCCTGCCCTCATAGGCATGACACCTGCATGAGCCGTATTCGTCCTCGTTGGCCGGATCACCGCTGAATAATCCGACAAACTCTCCGCCGAACACCTCGCACCTTATCGCATTTTTCGCATCGGTTACGATATTTCCGTTTTCATCGGTAACGGCAATTTCGATATAACACAGTTCGCGGTTGTCGGCGCAAAATTCGGTGCTCTCCGGAGAAAGCACGAGCTTGTAAGCCTCACCGACCGTTTTAAGCGAAAATTCGGCTTCGGGCAGAGCGTTTACATACGAAATTGCCGTCAGCACACCGCGCTCATAAGGTATTTCAAGCGACGCGATCCCTTTTTCGGGCTTCGCTTCGCCGACACGCTTTCCGTTTAAATAAAACTCCACCCTCTCGGCAGATCCGGTATACACATCGCATTTCACGGGCTTTCCGATATATTCATCGTTAAAGCTCCAGGACTCGTGAACATCATACCAATGCCAGCCGGTCCCGCTGAACACATCGCCGTTATGCTTCGGATGCGTCGTAAAAATGTGCGGTGAGGTAAACTTCTTCCAAATGGCTTCCCTGAAATACGACTGCGGTCTGCGATACCCGCAAAGGTCAAAGTCGCCCTGATAGCAGGCACGCCACGGATAATCGGCGACCGATATTCCGCTTACATATTCGTCCTCGCCCCATGCATATCTGCCGGTCCCGGCTTCACCGAGATTATCGAATGCCGTCCAGGTAAAATCGCCGATCACATGAGCGTTTTCAAGGGTCGCCTTCCATGAATCGTAAAAATTCAGGACCTGAGTTTCAGAGCCCCAAAGCACACGCCCGGGTGCGCGTCGCGGTTCGTCCGCATAAGTGCGGTATCCGTAATTATGACCGACAATATCAAGCGGAGCAGTGTATCCCGAGGTGCGCTTTTCCCATACGTCGCCGCCTTCGTATGCTTTAAGTTTTTCAAGGCGGTAATCCTCAGGAGCGTCCTCACGGCAGTTCGGACCGAAGCCGCAAAGACATGAGGTCACAAGCCGGGTATCGTCGTATTTTCGTATCTCATCGGCAAGCAGCTTTGCCCACTTTGCGCCATCGGAGCGGCAGTCGCGTTCGATGATCTCATTGCCGGTCGAGTAGGATATAACGCAGGGATGAGCGCGATCGCGCATCACCATATAGCTTACATCCCTCAGACACCAATCTCTGAACCAAAGGCTGTAATCAAGCCGCATCTTGCGCTCGTTCCACATATCAAAGGCCTCGTCCATAACGATCATGCCGATACGGTCGCAAACTTCAAGAAAGGTAAGCGACGGCGGATTGTGCGCACATCTGACCGCAGTAAATCCCGCAGCTTTGAGCTTGCGTAGCTTACGTTCGACCGCACTCGGAAATTCCGCCGCGCCGAGCACTCCGTGGTCATGGTGGATACATCCTCCCTGAAGCTTCACGGACTTTCCGTTTATAAGCAGTCCGCACTTTGAATCGGCGCTTACGGTACGCACGCCGAAAACGCACTCGGCGCGGTCGGTAAGCGCTCCGTCAACACTTATTTCGGCTTTAAGCAGATAAAGATTCGGCTCGTCAATGCTCCAAGGCTTACAGGATCCAAGCTCAAGCCTGATATCGTTCGGATTTTTTCCGCTCTGAAGTTCAAACTCGGACAGATAAGTAAGTACCGTATTATCACCGTCAAGCACCGTGTACTTCACCCTCGCCGAACACGCGCTGTCAGCACTGATGCAGGTGTGCACCGTCAAGTCCGCACTGCCGCCGTCAAGCGCGTCGGTAGTAACGTACATATCCCACGGCTCTATGCGCACACTTCCGCCGTACCACAAAAATACGTCGCGGTAAACGCCCGCGCCCGAGTACCAGCGCGTTGACGGTTGATTGTTAAGCACTCTGATTCCGAGTTTGTTGTTTATCCCCTTGAATATTCTGTCCGAAATATCCACCAGATACGGAGTATATCCGTGAGGATGCATATCGACAAGATCATCATTTATGTAAATGTGCGCGCACATATACGCGCCGTCAATGTCAAGTATCGTGTGCGCCGCCTCGTCGGGCTTAAGATATTTTGTATATGTTCCCTCGCTCGGTCCGGCAAAAAAGCCGTTGCTTCCGGTTCCCGGCGCTTTCGGATCGCGCGGGTATTTTATGGCAAAATCATGCGGCAGATCGACCGTTTCGGCTACTCCGTCCGCAATAAATTTCCATCCTTTGGATATGCATACTTTTTTCATGGCAACTTCCGTGTCGGCGGAGCCGACTCAATAAACAATCGGTGATCTTCATGTAAGCAAAGCGGTTTCAATCACGGTGCATAACTTGAGGCTTCACTTATACGCACCGCGTCTGAGAGATATAGCTTTCACGCCGTCTCCCTTTCGGAAGTATGATCTTCCGGGTTTCAAACAAACTCGTCAAGCCGACAGCCGCAGCTACAAATCTATTCAGGAGATTATATCACATACATATCCGAAAGTCCATGCCGATTTGTGGTGAAATAATGTCATTTTATGCCGATCCGCTTACATCGAAGCTTTAAACTTCTTCCACAAGGCAGCGCCCACAAGGCATACGCCCGCACCCGAAAGCGAAATAATCACCCACGACAGCACTGTGGTCCGCCAGCCGAAATTATCGCTGATCACGGCAAAGCCGTAAGTTGACACCGCGCTTCCGACATATACAAATGAATTGACCAATCCCGATACGAACGAGACTTTTCCAAACTCCGCAAAATACAGCGGTATCATACAGGTTAAAATAACATTTATTCCGTGCATCGCTCCCGAAAGCAGTGCCGCCGCAAGCAGTGTGGAAAAGATACCCGCCGAATTGCACACAAATATATATACAGCGCCGAAAGTGCCGAGCGCAAACAAAGCGGCGGCACACAGCATCTCGTTTTTTATCAGCCTGCGGTTCAGGGAAACCGCCGCTTTGTTTGCAAATATCGTAAATACGGGCAAAATAACGCTTGTAAGAATAGATATGCCGGCATCAAGGTCAAAGACCTCCGAAACGTATGTCGGCATCCAAGTCAGCACTCCGTCGCGCAAAAGGCCCTGCAAGGTCAACGTACCCAAAATTACCGTAAAAACCGCCGCGACCGTCGGAGTAAATACAAATCTTTTTTTTCGAACCTCGGCTATCCCGACTTTGCCCGCCGTATCGGACGCCTTATCGGCATGAGAAATTATTTTCGGAAACGCAAACATCAGAATTACCGCCATAGCAAGTCCGCTCACAGCTGAAAACACAAAAACACTGCGGTATCCGCAAAATCTGATAAACAGCGGCGTCAGCAAATATACCGATATCGTTGCCGAAGCCGAACCGCAGGAAACAAGAACGCAGACATTACCGTAGTCGGAATCCGACAACAGATCGCTCATTATTTTTACAATAGGCGGCCACATGAATGCCTGTGCAAGCCCATTTATCCCCCAAAACAATACAAGCTCAAGAGGGTTTGAACAGAGCGAGACCGACACATTCATTGCCGAGGTAACGATAAGTCCTCCGAATATCAGATATTGCGGCTTAATCCGGTCTCCGAGAAATCCGCTGAGCAGCTGACCGACACCGTATGTAATAAAGCTTGCCGTGACCGCATAAGACGCTTCGGTTTTGGTTATATGTAACTCGTTTATAATTTCGACAAGCACCGCAGTATAATTGATGCGCGTAAGATAACTTACAAAATAAATCGATGCAAGCAGCAATGACAGCCGCCCCACGTACTTTTTGTCACTGAGTTTACCCATAATAATTTCCGTACCGCCGCAGGCGGATCAAAAAGCGAACGTAAAACTGCGCAAAAACAAGGCCTCACTTGGCAAAGGCCGCACTTTCACGCTGTCACGTTTTGAAATAATATTTGCTTACATTATAAATTCAAAGGCGATCTTATGTAAATATCACAATCCGACAATTATATGTTCTGATGTGACTGCGCCCGCTGCACGGCAGTTATACCTCGCATCATGCAGCGGGCGGCATATGTAATTATCATCGTGTGCGGCTCAAAAAATCAAACGTAAATTTTCACGCCGATCGCGGCGCGGAAACCCGGCATGAAACCGAAGATCACACTTGCAGAAGATCACATTTTCACGCTGTTATCTTACTCCGAAGAGCAGATCTCCGTAATTGGGGTAGAGCCAATATTTTTCGGCGGTCAGACTTTCGGCCTCATCGGCAGGGGT
>DHJP01000045.1:10379-11020 GCA_002404395.1 Clostridiales bacterium UBA4717 | reverse complement strand
CGGAGCGACGCCATCTGAGGTATTACGCGCGCCTTATAAAGCTCGGCAAGCTTTACGGCGTCGCTTTCGTCTTCAAGCGACTTGAGCATTTCTTCAAGCGCGGTGCACTCGCACTCAATATCGCCCGCGAGCGCGGACAGCCGCTTTACAAGTTTTTCCTCTACTCTGCAATCGGCATCGGGAATAAATCTGCGTTTGGAATTTGCGGTGTCGGCAAGCTTGCACACATACGCTTCGATCGCAGGTATTATCTCTTTGCGTGCCATATCGGTCATGGTCATCGCTTCAATATGCAGGGTCTTGCAATAGTTTTCAAGTATTATTTCATGACGCGAGCGCACTTCCTCGTCGGTGAATACCTTATGAGTTTTGAAAAGTTCAAGATTCTTTTCGTCGGTATAATGCGCTAACGCGTCGGGCGTCGTCTTAAGATCCAAAAGCCCTCGTACTTCGACCGCTTCGCGTTTCCATGCATCATCATAACCGTTTCCATTAAATATGATGCGTTTGTGCGCGCGAATGGTGCGCTTGATAAGCAGATTGAGCGCGCCCTTGAAATCTTCAGCTCCCTCAAGCTCGTCGGCATACTGCCTGAGCGATTCCGCAACCGCGGTATTGAGCATGATATTGGCGCAGGCGAT
>DHJP01000045.1:0-10329 GCA_002404395.1 Clostridiales bacterium UBA4717 | reverse complement strand
ATACGGAATTCAAACTTGTTTCCGGTAAAGGCAAACGGCGACGTGCGGTTACGGTCGGTGGTATCTTTGGGGAATTTCGGCAGTACATGGACTCCGAGTCGAAGCTGTACTTTTTCGCTCGCCGCATACGCGCTGTCGCTTTCGATCGCGTCAAGTATCGCCGAAAGCTCTTCGCCGATAAACATTGATACGATAGCGGGCGGTGCTTCGTTCGCGCCGAGACGGTGGTCGTTGCCGGCACTTGCGACCGAGATCCTCAACAGATCCTGATAGTCGTCAACTGCCTGAATGACCGCGCACAGGAAAAGCAGAAACTGCGCATTCGACTGCGGCGTTTCGCCGGGAGTCAACAGATTCACGCCCGTATTTGTAACAAGCGACCAATTGTTATGCTTGCCCGAACCGTTCACACCCTCAAACGGCTTTTCATGCAATAAGCAGACCAATCCGTGTTTTTTGGCAATGCGCTGCATTATTTCCATGGTAAGCTGATTATGGTCGGTGGCAATATTCGTGGTGGTAAATACCGGTGCCAGCTCGTGCTGTGCCGGCGCCACTTCGTTATGTTGGGTTTTCGCAAGTATGCCTAGCTTCCAGAGCTCTTCGTTAAGCTCGTTCATATAATTCGCGACACGGGTCTTGATCGTGCCGAAGTAGTGATCGTCAAGCTCCTGTCCCTTCGGAGGCTTCGCACCGTAGAGCGTTCTTCCGGTAAACATCAGATCGCGGCGCTTTTCAAACATTTCAAGCGGGATAAGGAAATATTCCTGCTCTGCACCCACTGTGGTCTTTACCGAGGTAACGTCATCGTTTCCGAAAAGCTTGACTACGCGTAAAGCCTGCTTGCCGATCGCCTGCATCGAACGCAAAAGCGGCGTTTTTTTATCAAGCGCGTGTCCGCCGTAAGAGCAGAACGCCGTCGGTATGCAGAGCACGTTTCCTTTGATAAACGCATATGAGGTCGGGTCCCACGCCGTATATCCGCGCGCTTCAAAGGTCGCACGCAGTCCGCCCGACGGGAAGCTTGAAGCGTCCGGCTCGCCCTGTATAAGCTCTTTGCCCGAAAACTCCATTATCACCTTGCCGCCGGCAATCGGCGAAATAAAGCTGTCATGCTTCTCGGCGGTTATACCGGTCATCGGTTGGAACCAATGCGTGTAATGAGTCGCGCCCTTTTCGATCGCCCAATCCTTCATTGCGTTGGCAACTACATTCGCAACCGACAAGTCAAGTGATCTTCCCTCGTCGATCGTTTTTTTCATTGCCTTATACGTTTCTTTCGGCAGACGCTCCATCATTACTCCGTCGCCGAATACAAGCTCCCCGAAATGCTCCGGTAAATTCATCATGTATGTAACCGTTCCTTTCCGACTTCAAACCTGACGTCATAAAAAAACCGGCAAAGGCACAAAGACGCCTTTGCAATTGCATGTTTATTATACGACTCGGACACACATTTTGTCAATAGTTTTTCAAATTCACATTCTCTCCGAAAATATCCGCTTAGGTTGACAGCATATCTCACCTATGATATAATATGCGTAACAAGCGCTTATAATCGTCTCTTATTTTCGGATAAGTGCCTTGTATGACATTACATCCGAAGCCTCGGCGCAATATGTTTTCCGTTCTCATTCTCCCTTATGCCCTTGACTCGGCGGAAAGGAATGGCCCATAAGCATGAAAGCATTAAAAGAGTACATTTATATCACCTTCGGCACCCTCCTTCTGACCTGCGGCGTATACGTATTCAAAATACCCAACGGCTTTTCGACCGGCGGAGTGAGCGGTATTTCCACTCTGCTCGGCAAGCTGACGCCGCTCTCGCCGGCGACGCTGACCGCCGCGCTCAATCTGCTCTGCCTGATTCTCGGCTTTTTCGTTTTAGGCAGAGAAACCGGCGGACGCACAGTATATTGCAGTCTGCTGTTTTCGGGTCTGACTCAGGCATTTGAATGGATATTTCCGATGAGCGCACCGCTTACCGATCAACCGTTCATGGAGCTTGTATACGCAATGCTTCTGACCTCTATCGGTTCGGCGATCATTTTTCAAAATTCCGCCTCCTCGGGAGGCACTGACATTGTGGCTCTGATACTGAAAAAATATACTCATTTAGACGTCGGCAAATCGCTTTTGTGCGTAGACTTCGCAATCGCGCTTTCCGCCTGCTTTGTATTCGGTATTAAGATCGGACTGTTTTCGATCCTCGGTCTGTTTGCCAAAGCGTTTTTGGTAGACGGCGTGATCGAAAGCATGAACAGCTGCAAATATTTTATGATAGTTACCACAAAGCCGGACGAAATTTCCGATTTTATAATTAAAGAGCTGCACCACGGAGCCACATTACTTCATGCTACGGGAGCGTACACGCACGAAGCAAAGACCGAACTGCATACGGTCTGCCGACGCATTGAAGCGATACGACTGCAAAAGAAGGTGCGAGAGACGGATCCTCACGCTTTCATGGTGGTTACGACCAGCAGCGAGATAATCGGGCGCGGATTCCGCGAGGTTTGAGCTCAACTCACCGCAAAGCCGAAACATAAAAAGCAAAGGTGCTGTTAAAAATCTATGTTTTTAACAGCACCCAAAATGTCGTTTCGGATCCCGTCATTTTTGAAAGCGATCTTTGACCGTTTTTGCCTCAATAAATCTAATTTTTTGCCTGATTTAACGGCAGATCGGCGGCATTTTGCCGCCGGGACCAATGCCGAGGGGGTGCAAAAAACTCGGATTGAGTTTTTTACACCCCCTTTATATTATTTATTCATAGTCCTTAAGAAAGTTGGCACAGCGTGCAACTTCTTCAAGACCGGTCGGATCAAGTCCTTCGCTCTCGACAACGATCGTGAAACCAAGCTCTCTTGCCTTCTTGATCACCGCCGGAACGGGTGCATCGCCTTCGCCGAGTGCGCGTCCCGCAAAGCCGCCGTCGGGCTTCTTGACTCCGTCCTTAAGGTGGATGCAGTTCACGCGATCCTTAAGTCCCTCGATGGTCGCAACCGGATCAAGTCCTGCCGCAAATGCCCAGAAAGTATCTATTTCAAAGTTGATATCGGTAAGCTTCTGAAGCTCATGGTGAGAGATCAGACCGTCATTGTTGGGCATGAACTCTCTGTGGTGGTTGTGGAACATAAGGTCGATCCCCTCAGCCGCGAGCAGGGGCTTGAACTTATTGAACTTTGCGACCGCAACATCAATCGCCGCCTTTGTGCTGGTATCAAGTCCCGGGATAATGTAGCGCTTGTTTCCGATGGTCTTGTGGAACTTTACGGTTCCCTCAAAATCCTTTTCAAGGTCTTCAAATCCCGAGTGAGTACCCGAAACCTTGAGTCCGTACTCATCAAGCCATTCCTTGATCTCCTCGGCACTGTGACCGAAAAAGCCTGCCGGCTCAACGAACTCGTATCCGAGCTTTGCCACTTCCTTGAGTGTATTCTTAAAATCCTTTTCCGCAGAATCTCTTACGCTGTAAAGCTGAAGTCCGAAATTCATAACAATGTTCCCTTTCAAACATATAAATTGACGGTATCCGCAAACGACCGCCGTCATGACTATAATAGCATAATAGTTTTTCAATTTCAATAGATTTTGGAAATTTATCCGATTTTTAGCGGGACGGTCACCGCGCAACCGGGCGTTTGCGTTAACATCAATATGCAAAAAGCAAGACAAGCAAAAAACTCCGGGGGCGCCTCGGATGAGTCACCCCCGGAAATCGTGAGATCAGAATTCCACTTCAATATTTCTTGCCGCAAGATCGCTTTTTGCAAATACGATATATGCAATATCAAAGTATTTGTCTGAGTTAAGCGTAACGGTTCCTCCGAACGGCTTGAACCAGAGGCGCGCGGTCTTGTCTCCCGCGCGAAGCGCTCCCGCACCGCCGCTGAGATCGTTTATCGTAAAGAACAGATCGTGCATACTGCCGTCTGCCGAAACGGCAGGCTGAGTGCCGAGCCAGCTTTCTCCGATCATACTGCGTGATGACACATCAAATTTTCCGGCTGAGCTGTTTGTTTTATATCCGATTCTGACAAACGGCTTTTCGGTCAGGTCTATCTCATCCGAGCCGAACACAAGCACAAGATCATTGTTTTCGTACGCTCCGGCTTTAGCCGACGTCGTATAATACTTTCCGTCTGCCGAAAGTCCGCCAGTAATACCCGTGTTTGCCGCAAGAAGCGCAATATCGCTTGCATAATAAACGGTGCTGCCTTTTTTCACTGCTTCCGCGACCATGTCATAGTCGATCGGAGACGCCTTGATGAACTTGGCAAAACGCATTATCATAGTAGCGACTTCGGTTCTCGTCGCATTGTTCCGCGGCTTAACGGTCTTGTCAGTATAACCGGTTATTACTCCGCTTTCAATACAGAAGCTGAGCGCTGCTTCTCTGCCGGCGCTGACCTCTGCGGCGTCGGCAAATTCAAGCGTTTTGGTCTCGGGAAGCGTCTTGCATTTATACACTGCATAACGGTAAAGCATTTCGGCAAGCTCTTCACGGGTAACATTGTCGTCGGGTCGGAAATTATCGCCGTCATCAATGATATCGCTGCGTTTTGCCCAATCAACAACTCCGGCATACCATGCGTTGATCCGAACGTCCTCATAAGGTCTGGTTTTAGGCATAGCCGCGCCCTCGCCCGAGAGGCGGTTGAGCACCGTAACGAGCATCGCGCGGGTCATGGTCATATCGGGAGCAAATTCGTTTTTGGAAATGCCGCCGAACAGCCCGTTTTTATATACGTAATTGATCGACTCTGCTCCCCAGAATCCCGACTTAACATCGGTGAATATTGCGGTGGTATCGACGTTCGGTTCGGTCGGGATAATGTACTGCTTGTTCTGAGCATACATATCTCCGAGCGGATTCGGCTCGGTATAATAGAACTTGCTTCCGGGTTCAAAGCCGCCGGCATAAGCTCTTTTGATATTGCTCATCGTATATGAAATATTCGTTTGCGGACCGACGCCCTTTCCGGGATCCTTTGCCACTCCGCCGAGCCGCTTGTTGTTTTCCATAACGTATACGTTGTCGTGGAAATTGTACTGATCCTTGGCAGTTGCGCACACGAGCAATGCGTTTGTCGAAGCAAACAGGTTGAGGTTATTGCAGACATTGTTGTTCTTGTATACGTTGTCGGTCGCGGAAGCTCCGTAGAAGAAGTTGCCGTCCTTGTTCGGACGCTGATGGCTCCAGCCGTAGCCGTTGAAACGCGTGATATTGTCGTGCAGATCCATGTTTTCGACAACTCCCTCGGAATTCCATACCTCAAGACCGGTATTGCAGAATTCCGAAACATTTCCCGCCATTTCAATATCTTTCATTTCAGCATTCTTGCCGCATTGGACCGTCCAACAGCAGTCGTATACCTGAGATGCATAGTTGTTGAGTATCTTGAAATTGTAGCTTGAACCGTAGGATTCGACCGCATTTCCGAAACGCGTGCCGTAGTCGCGATCCATTATACCCTTGCCCTGAATAGAGCCGCCGATCCAATAGAAGGTGCAGTTCTGAACGGTAAGATTCTTAACGTTTCCGTATCCGATGCCGTGGCTGCCTGTACCGTATATCGAAAGATTGTCTATAGTTACGTCTACGCCGCTGCCTTTGATGCCGTGGCCCTTATCAACTATCTCAATGTGTCCGAACACTTCGCCCGGATTTCCGCCCTCGCAGTAAAGATAGAGCGTGTCGTTGTCCCAATCGTGATAAAATTCAAGATTGTGATCCAGGTCGCGGTAACCGTCGAATTTGCCTGTTGTGGTCGAAAACCACTCAAGTCCGTTGTAAACATAACCGCTGTTTAGGCGCTCGCCGTTTGTTTTCTGCTGGACCTGAACGCCCCATGCCTTGCCGCCGTCGAACACGATAGTGCCTACGTCGCGCTCGTCGGGAATGAACTCGTTATAACGGTAAATATTTGCCGTATCGGTCAAGGTCCAGCACGACGCGTCGGAAGCATCGAGCGAGCAGATTATCTGAGGCTTTTCGCCCTCGCCGTATGCCGAATAGGTTATTCCCTGATAGGTCTCAAGCGACTCAACGGTGCGGAAGCTGTCTCCGCGCTTGAAAAACACTCCGCTTCCGGGAGCAAGCCGCATGGAATTGACCTTTGCGATCGATCTCCACGCCGTTTCGGGAGTTTTACCGTCGTTGCTGTCGTTACCCGAAGCGGAAACGTAGTATTTCTGTCCCGTAACTTCAACCTCGGTGGGAGAATTTTTAATCTCCTCAATACGCTTTTCGGTAAGCTCCATATAATTATTGATAGTCGCTTCATCGGCAAGCTCATAGAAAAAGCCTTCTACATCGGGAAGCTCGATCTCGTAGTTCGCCTCGCCCGCATAAACGAAATTCTCTGCTTCCGCCTTGGTCTTAAAGCAGGCAATGTATTCGACGTCAAAGTATACGTCCGAAGCAAGCGTTTTGTTGCCGGCACCGAAAGGCTTCATACAGAAATCCACGAGCAGTCCGGGCGTGACCGTTCCGTTTCCGCCGGTTATCGTGTTGATGTCAACGATAAGCTTGTGCCATTTGCCGTCGCCCTGATTTGTCGGGTGACTGTCGGGCCACTTTTCAAGCTTTTCGCCTCTGAGAGTCACGTCGATGACGCTGCTGTTTGAATTCGAACGATACGACACAAGTACGATCGGATACTCGGTAAGCGAGAAATCCGGGATAAACGTAAACTTGAGCTGATCGTTCGTATAAGCTCCCGCACTTGCCTTGCAACGCAGAAACGCGGTGTTTCCTTCCTTTTCCGAGGAAACGGCAAAGTCTACGGTTTCATACGCGAATTTGCCTTCAAGCGTCAGAGGACCGTATACCTTAAAGTCATCCGCCGCCGATACCGCAAGCGGAATTACCGTCACAAGCATCAGCGCCGCGAGAATAACGGCGATTACTTTTTTCATCATTACATCCTTTCTGAGTGTCCGGAATGCTCCAAGACCTATTCCGAGAAAAAATTAAAGAGTTATCCGTGCTCGCGCACGGCAACTCTCCTCCACATCTCGATTCGATTATATCATCTGAAAATACTCAAGTCAACAAAATTATCGTGTCGGCTCTGCCAAATTTTCAGCCGTTTTTTTATGCATATTTCACAAAAAATGCATATTGCCAAAAGAATCGGAAAGCTGCCCGAACACCGCAAAGTATTATCGGAAAGCTCGACGTAATATCTGAAATGTCCCCTGCCTTTTGTAACAATTGTATGAACATGCTTGACTCTACAACGGTGTTAGAGTTTATAATATAGCCGTCAACCAAAAATCAATCGTCACGGAGTCATTTATGGAAAAGAATCTGACAAGCGGAAACGTTTTCAAAAATATTGTTTACTTCTCGCTCCCATACCTGCTCTCATATTTTTTACAGACACTGTACGGAATGGCGGATCTGTTTATCATCGGAAGATACGAACCGGTCGCGGCAACCACCGCAGTGTCGATCGGCTCGCAGATCATGCATATGCTCACCGTCATGCTAGTGGGACTTGCCATGGGCGCAACGGTCAGCATCGGGCAGTCGGTCGGAGGCGGAGACCGCAAGGGTGCTTCCAAATGCATCGGAAACACGGTCACGTTGTTCATGTCGCTGTCGCTTGTGCTGACCGCCCTCCTTTTGCTCTCGGTCAGATCGATAGTATCGGTAATGTCCACTCCCGCAGAAGCGTTTGACGGCACCGTAAAATATCTTACCGTTTGCTTCATCGGCATCCCGTTTATTACCGCATACAACATAATCAGCTCGATATTTCGCGGACTCGGCGACTCCAAAAGTCCGATGTATTTTATCGCCGCCGCGTGCGCCGCTAACATCGGACTCGACTATCTGTTTATCGGCGCGCTCGGACTCGGTCCGGTCGGCGCGGCGCTCGGCACCACGCTTTCGCAGGCTTTCAGCGTTATTCTATCCCTTATTATGATTCGCAGACAATCAAGCGGCATCCGCTTGTCCAAAAGCGACCTGAAGCCTGAACGGACAGTAATGAAAAGGCTTCTTGGCATCGGAGTACCGATTGCGGCGCAGGATGGGTTAATACAGATCGCGTTTATCGTAATCACGATAATTGCCAACAAGCGCGGATTAAACCAAGCGGCGGCGGTCGGGATAGTTGAAAAGATCATCGGTTTTCTTTTTCTTGTACCATCTTCGATGCTTTCAACGGTATCGGCGCTGTGCGCTCAGAATATCGGAGCGCATAAGGAGGAGCGAGCACGTCTGACACTGCGCTATGCAATTTTTATCGCCGCGGGCTTCGGGCTTATCGTCTCGATCGCGATCCAATTTATTGCAGAACCGATAGTAGCACTGTTTACGGATGTCGGCGCCGAGGGCGGAGCGGAGGTAGTGAGACTCGGCGGTCAGTATCTGCGCGGTTACATCCTTGACTGTTTGTTTGCCGGGATACATTTTTGCTTCAGCGGGTATTTCTGCGCCTGCAACAAATCGCTGCTTTCATTTCTGCATAATATCACAGCGATCGTGCTTGTGCGCATACCCGGTGCATACCTCACGTCTAAGTTGTTTCCCGAAACACTGTTTCCTATGGGACTTGCAACCGCCGCAGGCTCTTTGCTTTCGGTGATGATCTGCGTCATCGCATATTCGGTCATAACCAAACGCTCAAAGGATCAACACGATTGCGCGGTCTCTGCTGAGCAGGCTCAGCGTTGCTGAACCGAAGATTTACATTCGCTTTTTGAGTCGGCTTCGCCGGCATGGGGATTAGCATGGATAAACGTCAGCTGTTCAAGATCGGAGATATCGCAAGGCTCTTTCACATAGGCATCGGCAGTCTGCGTCATTATGAAACCGCAGGCTTATTAAAACCCGAATATACCGATCCCGACACCGGATACCGTTACTACGGTCCACGTCAGTTTGAGGTGCTCAACACGATAAGATATCTGCGCGCGCTCGATATGCCGCTTGAAGAAATACGCGATTTTTTAAGCAACCGCGAGCTTGATAAGATAAGCGAGAAGCTTCTGCGTCAAAAAGCCGCAGTGGAGGAACGTATCGCGGAGCTTGAACGGATCAACCAAAAGATAGACAATAATCTCAGGCGGCTTAAGGACGCCGAAAGCTCAACGCTTGACACAGTAAAGGAGCTTACTCTGCCGGTTATGAGAATAGCCAAAATAAGCGAACCGCTCAGGCTGACGGGTTCGCTCGATCTTGAAGATCCTATACGTAAGCTTGAACAGTCGCAACATGAAGCATTGATCTTTCTCGGAAAAGTCGGCGTCGGAATTTCCAAAGAACATCTCATCGAAAGAAAATACGATTCATACGACGAGGTCTTTCTGATACTCGATGACGAGGACAGATTTGACGGCAGGGTGTTTAAATTTTCTCAGACTCCGTGCGTCAGTATACGCTTTTGCGGAAGCCATGCCGAAGCAGCGGCACAGTACGCGAAGCTCGATTCATATATGTGTGAGCACGGTCTGCAACCGTCGGGCTTCTCCCGCGAGATCACGATGATAGACTACGGCTTCACAAACGATACAAGCAAATTCGTGACCGAGATCTCAATACCGTTTGAAAAGATAACCGAATAATAAAAAGACGCTTTCATTTCCGAGCCTACCCGAAGTTGCGGATGAATTTCCGCACTTTGAGCGCAGACTCGGACAAGGTGAAAGCGTCTTTGTCTTTTTGTCAAGCGTTTTGATATCGCTCGTCTCCCCACCAATCGGGCATGAGCTTACCGAGAGTTACGGTTTCACGAGTTTCGTAGTCGACCATGATCTCCGTATCGCGGTTTTCAGGAGAAAGCTGCAGCAGAAATTCCCGGCAGGCGCCGCAGGGCATACCGCTGCCGCCACCGCTCGGCGGCGCGTCTCTGAAGGCGATCATACGCTTAATGACCGTCTGACCGCTGTTCACATACATATTCAGCGCGGCAACCCTCTCGGCGCACAAATTCATAACACCGCTGCAGGCTTCAATGCAGAAACCTGTATAGATCTCCCCGTTTTCGCTTTCAAGTGCGCATACCACATGATGTGCGTATACAAACGGTGTCACATCTTCGGGATGATATTCCGCCTTTGCCTTCTCATACAGTTTTTCCCATATGTCCATAATAGTTTCCCCTGCCGCCGTCGGCGGCTCAAATACCGACCGTTTTCTCAACAGCCGGACATTCGCGCAGCTCTTTGCGCGAGATTGCATATACAACAGTCTCCTCGCCTTCGCTGTCGGTATACTCCTCAATATACCGCATACCGATCGCAGCGGCAGTTGCCGACGACGGAATGTTTTCTTTTTTCATATAAGAGTATACCGTCATAAACGGTGTGTGA
>DHJP01000034.1 GCA_002404395.1 Clostridiales bacterium UBA4717 | reverse complement strand
TACATAACACCTCCTTGGAACGAGTACGGTGTCGGAAAGAGTAACATGAAAGCCGGTATAGTTCCGCCGATGTCCGGCGAAGTGAACAACGAAGAATGGCGCAATTCCAACGGTGCGTGGATCAGAACCGAGATCTGGGCTTCACTGTTCCCGGGCCAGCCCGAACGCGCAATCAGATATGCATACTATGACGCCTGCGTAGATCACGGATTCGGCGAGGGTACTTTTGCTGCTATATTTGTTGAAGCCATGGAAAGTGCGGCTTTTGTAATAAGCGATCTGCGCGAGCTTATACGGATCGGACTCTCAAAGATCCCCGAAAACTGCCGTGTCGCACGAAGTGTACGTCTCGCGGTCGAAGAATACGATAAGGGCACCGAATGGAAAGACACAAGAAATAAAATAGTCGAAGACAGTAAAGATCTCGGATGGTTTCAGGCACCGGCAAATGTGGCGTTTACCATTCTCGGTTTGCTTTACGGAGAGGGCGATTTCAAGCGTTCTATGCTGACTGCGGTAAATTGCGGAGACGATACCGACTGTACCGGTGCGACCTGCGGAGCGCTGCTCGGGATCATGTACGGTACGGAAATAATTCCGAAGGATTGGCGTGAATATCTCGGAGACCGTATAGTAAGCGGTTGCCTTTTACACGGTCACGCCGTATTTCCGAAGAGTTGTACAGAGCTTACTGACAAGGTTATAGAACTGCTTCCCGTAACGAGTCAGCGTACACCTCTGCTTGACGAATACCGTGAATATCGTGACACACCTGTTGAAGTATATGACGGCGATAATGATTTCGACGGCGTTAGTGCCGAGACCTTTGCAGGAAGTTCATTCGCCGATGCGCTTGCGCTTCGCGGACGCTATTATTTTGAAGCTGAAAACCTTTTTGCAAAAGCCGAGATCGAGCTTGAGCGTGCGCCGTATATTAAACCCGGCGAGACGATCAAGGGAAGAATACGCATCAAAGAAAAGCTGTTTCCCGAGAAGAGACATTATTCGCTCCGCTTTTTGACGGAGGATGGTTTTACGGTAAAAGGAAACTTAAATCTGCATACCTGCTCGGTAAAGACCGAGTATTCAAACGGAGCTGTCGGAGAATTTGAGATAACCGCTCCCGAAACGGTCAAGGCGGAAAATCGAATCGTTTTGGAGATCGTGCCGACCGGCAGATTTACTCCGATATATGCGACTTTGATCTTGTTCGGTTGATTTTATAAAGCAAGGGGTGTTAAAAAACTCATTTTGAGTTTTTTAACACCCCTTCGGCATCGGATCTGACGGCAAAATGCCGCCGTTTTGCCGCTCAAAAAGCCAAAGACACAGAGGCGAAAGTGTTTAAAGAGCGCCTCATGAATTTCGGTATCATGACCGACATTTTTTAGGTGCTGTTAAAAACAGCGATTATTTAACCGTCCGTATTTTTCGGATCACGGTCAGATATTCCGTCACGCTTAATTTGCGGCGTGGGTATCAAGTATATTTTTGAGTGATGTTATAGACGCCGACTGAGCGCGGGCTATCTTCATATCACGGTTCTTGGTTTCGCTGAGCGCACAGCGCAACATTTTGTGCGAAAGCGTTCCGGTAAAAAGCACGAGCAGATCGGGCGAGCCGATCTTGTCCCTTAACGTGCCCTCCATTTTCGTAAATACCTTAACTTTACAGTTGTAGCTTTTGCAGAGCTCCTTGTACTTACGCTCCATACATTCATTTCCTCCGAGTATTACTACGCTCATTTTCCATCTCCTTTGTTAAATTTTGTATTGCGGTGAGAAAAAGCTGCCGTATATCGCTTTGATTTTTTTGGTTGCAACACCGACGATTATCGGCGGGTCTTACTTCGGTTAGCGTATGCTAACTGAAGATTACCATATTTTTTGCAAAATGTCAAGAGATATTGACAATATATTTGCCGCAGAGTATAATATTATCAAAATATTTTAGTGCGGTGAAGTTATGATAAGGAAAATTGAAACGTCAGATATACCTTTCTGCCTTGAAATCTATAACTATTATATAAAGAATACGACGGTCACGCTTGAAGAAGCGTGTCCGACGCTTGAGGAATTTGGATCGCGGGTGCGCGGTATCTGCGAAAAGAAAGAATACTGTTGGCTTGTATATGAAGAAAACGGGGAGATTCTCGGCTACGCGTATCTTGATAAATTCAACCCGCGCAGTGCTTATCGGATAAGCTGCGATTTGTCGATATACTTAAGAACGGGCACGGCGCACCGCGGGATCGGGCGAAAGCTTTTCGAGGCAGTCTGCGCACACGCGCGTGAGCACGGGATCGAGTGCATCGTTTCGATAATTACTGCCGAAAACGAAAACAGTTGCGGATTTCATGAAAAGCTCGGCTTCACGAAAGCGGGCGAGCTTCCGGATGTTGCGTTTAAGTTCGGCCGTCATATCGGCGTTTGCTTTTACTTATACCATCTTTGAATTGAGTTTCTGAGCGGTGTCTCAGAGTAAAACTTGTATGTATAGGCATAGTCGGGTTTTACACGGATACGGCTCGGTCGGCGGTGAAGATCACAAGCTTATATAGCAGTTTACTGCCTTAGTTTTGCCGACAATATAAAAACTGCCGCAGGCGCGCCTGCGGCAGTTTTTATGTGTGAGTCATCTGACTTCGTTCAATTTGACGATGAAATCGGGGAAGGTTGTCGTAAAAACGTAGTTGATTATCAAACAATCGTCAATTTCGTATTCTTTTATAAGTTCGCTTACTGTTGAATAGAAGTTGCGCGGGTCGATCACGAGTATTTCGCTGTAATCGCGGCAGAGCAGCGGAATCAGCGCGTTTGCATACGAATCTTTTATAACAAGTAAGGTCTTGCCGTTTTCCAAGTCGGTTTCGATCCGTGCAAACTGATGATCACCGCCCATGAAAATGCTGTATTTCGGCGCTTCGCTTGTCGGCGGGATCGAATAGATCTTCGCTTTATACTCGGTAAAGCCGTCAGCGCTTGCAGCACGTGCGTTCACGTCGTAATTCTTTCCGTAATCGAACCATTCAATGGTATCTGCGTATTCGGCAAGTGAGCGGTCGTTTGCCTGGTTGTATAGATACCCGAGAAAGCCGTCGCGCGAATACTTGTGCAGCCCGCTGACGTCCGAGGGTTCGCCGTCCTTCAACTCGGTGAATTTTTCGTAAGCATAAAGCGCGCCGAGTCCGGTCCAATGATGGTCGGTGCGGAAATAAATGTAATCGTCGCTGTGTGCTTTGAGCGTGTCGTATACATTAACGGCGTTTATGCGCTTGTCGATATTATTGTAGATATAGTCGATCGTGTCAAGCTCGCTGTCCGAAAGCCCTTCTCCGGCGGGATTAAATTCGATCTGCGTCGGTACGATCATTGAATAGAGCTGCACGTTGTCTCCGAACAGGTCGGCGTAGCCGTTAAGCATCTCAATATAGCTTTCGCGCGCGGAATCGTTTTTGTGAAAGACCTCCATTACACGATCTTTGAGGATCAGCAGATTTTTGGTGCCGTCCGCACCCGTACCGAGATCCTTTGAAGCCGTTACGAGTTTTCCGCCCTCCGGCTTAATGCCCTTGAGTGATTCAAGCCTTGAGGAAAGCGCCATAAGCGTTGAGCGGAATCCGACGTTATCGGTCAGATAGGTTTCAAAATCTCGCTCGAAATCTCCCGAAAACGCCGATGACAGCGTCAATTCGGGCAGGGTGGCAAGCTCCCGCTGTTCAAGCTCCGCGCTTTTGTCGTCGCGCGGAACAATAAAGGTCAGCACCATAAATACCGCAAGCGAGATCACAAATGCGGCGACTGTGAATACTTGTGAAATATAGCCTTTTTTCATGTCCGCACCTCGTTAAAATCTGAAATACAGGAAAGGGTTGTAGGTCTGTCCGACAAGCAGTACGAACGACAGCGCCATGATCGCAATAACAAAGATCGGTTTGGCAATTGAATATACATAGGGAAGCCTCTGACGCGTCAGCGTTGCCGTGCGTTCAAACAGCGGTGTCGAGCAGAAAAACAGCAGGATAACAAGGAAAAGATTTGATAATATTTCCGACTTAGTGACCGCGTCGAGGATCACGCCGTTGTTTAAACCGACTGCGGCTTTAAAAAACGCTTTGAGCCGTGAAAAATCGGTGAAGTAGAAAAGCGACCATCCGATCAGAGTGATTACAGATGAATAAAGGTTTCTTATGACGGGTGGGAGTTTTAACAGCTTTCCGCCGAAGGCTTTCTTTTCAATTATCAGAATGATACCGTAGAAAAGACCCCACAGTATGAAATTCTAGCTTGCGCCGTGCCACAGCCCGGT
>DHJP01000136.1:3287-6834 GCA_002404395.1 Clostridiales bacterium UBA4717 | reverse complement strand
GGGACCCATTTTCAGAAAATTTTTGCGCGAAACCCGAGATCTCACTCGCCTGAGGCGGAATTTTCGCGCTTCACGCCGCCGCAGGCGGCTCAATAAGTAAGGGTAAATTTTCGTGTCGGCGCAGCCGATGAAAATGGGACGGGACCCATTTTCAGAAAATTTTTGCGCGAAACCCGAGATCTCACTCGCCTGAGACGGAATTTTCGCGCTTCACGCCGCCGCAGGCGGCTCAATAAATAAGGGTGGATTTAATCGCATACTTAAGCAAAGCGGGACGGCTGCACGCGCCGTCCCGTCCCCCATTCATTTTTTGCCGCCGCCCGACGGCGGAAGAAAACCGGCGCGCACCAGCACCGTGTCTTCGCCTATGCACTCAATATTGCACCAGGGGATCTTCACCTCGTCGCATTTGCCGAAGTTAAAGCACTTGCTTTCGGTCGGCACGGTTATCGAGATCAGCTTGCCCTCCGGCAGTTCAAACTCGGCGTCCTTTACGAAGCCGAGCCGTCTGCCGTCGGGAAGATTTATGACCTCTTTGCACTTAAGCTCGTTTATACTGCAAA
This sequence comes from Clostridiales bacterium UBA4717, assembly GCA_002404395.1. Taxonomy (GTDB): domain Bacteria; phylum Bacillota; class Clostridia; order Oscillospirales; family CAG-272; genus UBA4717. The sequence continues at coordinate 6,271 of DHJP01000136.1, read as the reverse complement.
CCCGCATAAATACCTCCGCTCTTCACAAGAGTTTTCTGTTTACAGCATATTCGGCTTTTTTATTTTTGATAACGCTCAGTCGGAATAAAGCTCGGCGATCGCTTTCTGATGCTCGGCATAGGTGCGCGAGAATACAGTCCTGCCGTTTTCGCCCGAAACAAAATAGTAGTATCCGGTGCTGTTCGGATACAGCGCATATCTGATCGCTTCGATCGCCGGGTTGGTGATCGGTCCGGGCGGCAGTCCGATGCATTTATAGGTGTTGTACGGGCTGTCGTAATCGGTGCTCGTAAGCTTTTCGGGGCGCGTACCGCTGTCATGTTCGATCGCGTAAACGATCGTAGCGTCCGAGTCGAGATGCGGGAAGTTCGCCTGATTATTCAGTCGGTTGTGGAAAACCGAGGAGACGTTTCCGAACTCGTCGGCATAGCGCACTTCTTTCTGGATCATGGAGGCAAGCGTTATAACTTCATCGACCGTCATGCCGAGCTCCTCAGCGCGCGCGTAATACTCATCGGTAAACTTATTATTGAAGTTTTCGAGCATTTTGTATATTACGGTCTCTTCGGTCGAGGTCGAATAGAAATAATAGGTGTCGGGGTAAAGATAACCCTCAAGCCTCCAATAGCGGTCGCTTGAGATATTCTCTTCAAGCTCGTCAAGGAAGCGGTAATCATAGTCATACTCGTTGATCGCACGCACATAGCCCTCGTAGGTTCCGATGCCCTTATCGGTCAGAAGCTTGATTATCTGATCGACCGTATATCCCTCGGGTATGGTAACAAGCACCTCGGTGCGCGCCGCCTTCTTCGGGAGGAACGAATCATACATATACATATAATTGAGCATCGGTGAAATGCTGTAGTCGCCGGCAACCAAGGTCGCGTCCTTATAGGTGCCGCTCTCGCGGTCATACACCTTATCAAGCTTTTTTATGTTCACGAACAGCTTGAATATCTTCGGATATTTTATCGCGCCGCTGTCATGCAAAAGCTCGGCAAGCGTATCAAGGTCGCAGTTTTCGGGGACCGTGACTTCTACCGGGGTCTCGTCCTTGACAAAAGCAAACACGTCGTTTGCCACGCTTATAAAGATCGACGCAAGGGTTATCGAGACCGCAAGCACTGCGGCGAGATATATGATCGCCTTGACAACGCTTGTCAGCGCGCCGATCGCTCCCGATTCGGGCGAGGTCGGCTCTTCGGGATTTTCGTCGATCTCAAGATCGTCATTTTCGGTGATAAGCGGATTATACTCCGGTCGGCTCTCAGCGGCTTTTGCGCGCGATGTCACGACTCCCTCGTTTTTCGGTCTGACCTTCGCTCCGTCGCCCGACGGGGTCGCTTTGTCGCGTCTTACTTCACTTTTGGGGCTTTGCTTCGGCAAGGCGGCAGCGTTTGCGCCGACGTTGTTTTTCTCAGGCGAAGGGCTTTTCACGTCGGCTTCACCGCCCGCAGGCTTTGCTGCAGATTCGGCGTTGACGTTTTTCATGATTATGGTCTTTCCGTCGTCAGGCGCCTTAACGGGCGTCTGATTTGCGTTGCGGCGATAATATTTTTTCGGGGGATCATCGTTAACGGTCTCGGCACGGCGCTCCGACAGTATCTTTTCGATATCGTTTATGCCGCTCGTGTTGTTTTCATCGGAGAACATACAAAAACTCTCTCTTTCAAATTATATTACCGAACTGATCGGCAAGATCTGCTAAACTGCGGAAATTATCACATACATTACCACCGTCACCGCAAACGGAATACTGATCAAAGACTTTGCAAGCGTTACGTCTCCCACTACATAGCTGTCGTCGCGCTCGGGAGTCGGACGGTTTTCAAACGAATAGGAGAAGAACATCTTTTCGGCACAGCCGAGTGCGAAAAAGAGCACGGCAAGAAACGCTCCGAAAAGAATAAAGATCATAAACACCGGATTATTCGGGCGGTCAAGGATATTGAAGAGCTGATTTTCAAGAAACAGCTCATAAAGCGCGAAGAAAAATCTCAAAAGCATAGCCGTCGGAAGCGAGCCTGTGACGCTTACCGCAAACGCAAGATACGCGCCGAGGAAAAACGCCTGCAAGAAATTTTCAAATCCGAAATGCAGGAAAGCAAACAACAGCGAGGACATAAACACTCCGCAAAAACGTCCGCCGCTCTTATATTCGGAAAGCATTATTCCGCGGAAGATCAGCTCCTCGCAAAGCGCGGGAGCAAGCGCGAAGGTCAATATCATATATGCCGGCGACGGTGAGACTCCGACATCATCAAATACCGCCTCCATAAGTATCATCTGCCCTCTGCTTACGCCGAACTGTTCGGTAACAAAGCGGAGTCCGGCGCTTCCGAAGATCAGCGCAAAGAGCGAGAGCACGACAAACGCCGCGGCTTCGGGTTTGAACATCGAGGGCATAAGCGTTGAAAAATAGCCCCTGCCCTTAAGCTTCATATAAAAAGCGGCAGGCAAAAGAAACACCAGAAACTCAAGCACGATTATCGCAAGATAGATATTGTCCTGCTTTTCAAACACCGATTTATCGGTAAAGCGCAGCACGGTGAGAAGCGCCATCAAAAAGACGGCAAAAACGGGAGCTGAAAAAGTATTTTTAATCCGCAAAGGCTTTTTTCACTCCTTTTTCGGTGGCAATAAGGTCAACGGCGCGGTCAAATCTGCCGCGCGGAAGCACATCGGTTATAAAATCTTCATAGATCACGCCGATGCATCTGCCCGAAAAGCCCGAAAGATAGCGGTCATAATAGCCGTTTCCGTAGCCGATACGGTAGCCGCGTCTGTCAAAGCAAAGCGCCGGAAGCAAGCAAAGCGCGCGCTTGGAGCGCGGGTCGGCAACAGGCTCGTCTCCGCCCGGCTCGGGGATCCCATACATACCCGGGATAAGCAGGTCGGGCGAGGCGACAAAATGAAAATTCATCCGTGAAGCGTCCGTGCACTTCGGAAAAGCGATGCGCTTACCGTCTTCAAGCGCGCGGGTC
>DHJP01000136.1:644-3266 GCA_002404395.1 Clostridiales bacterium UBA4717 | reverse complement strand
GCGGCGTCAGGTCGATCTCCTCATTTATCGGGTAATAGAACAGCACCGACTGCGCAAGCGAATACTCAGCGGTCGCCGCGATATTTTCGCAGATCAAAAGATCAAGCTCACGGCGCCGGTTTATGTCAAGTGACTTCCGTTTACTGCGGTACAAAGCTCTCAGGCGGTGTTTTTCGGGTCTGATATCAGTCATCGGCAAGCACACTGCGGCGGACGGCTGAAGCCGTTTCATTTCCGCGAAGCGCGGCAAGCAGCTCAAGCGCAAACTCAAGCGCAACGCCCATTCCCGCGGCGGTTATAAGCTTGCCGTCGCGCACGACCTTTTCGGAAGCAAGCTTCGCGCCGTCAAGATATTTTTCAAATCCCGGGTAGCAAACGGCGCTTTTGCCTCTTGTAAGTCCTAACTCGCCGAGCATACGCGGCGCGGCGCAGATCGCGGTAACGAACGCGCCTTCGTCATGTGCGCGCATAACAAAGCCTCTGACGCTTTCGCTGGCTCTCAGGTGATCGGCTCCGGGAAGTCCGCCGGGCAGAACTACCATCTCAACGCCCGACGCGGGCGCTTCGCTTGCAAGCATATCGCACTCGACTTCGATACCGTGCGCGCCGGTCACGCGTTTCCCGGTCACGCCGAGCATTTTAACTTCTGCACCGCCGCGGCGCAGGACGTCGATCGGAGTCAGCGCTTCGATCTCCTCGAAACCGTCAGCCAGAAATACATATACCATAACATACCCCTTGCCGCCGTCGGCGGCTCATAATATGATCGTAGATTTACAGAACGGGTTCGTCTCCCGTTTTCGGAAAATTCGGACGCGCTGCCGAAGCTTCATCAAAGTCAGATGATATTTCCGCGTTAAGCCCTCTGCCGCCGTCGGCTCACAAAACGTGCGCAGAGCTTCGGGTCAGATCCCGAGTCTGTGCTTCACGCGCAGTCTTACTTCGCGCGCGATCTCGTCAATACCGAGTATACCGTCGGGATCATAGCATTGCACACGCTCCCAGCCGAGCCTGTCTGCGGCATACACCGCCGCCTCATAGCTGCGGCAGAGATAATCGGGATCAAGTTCGTGAATATCCTTTGTCCTGCCGGTCTGCTCGGCGCGGCGGTTGATAAGTTCAAGCGAATATTCGGGAAGCATTTCAAGATAGATCACCGCATCGGGGGCGGGGATCCCGAGTTTTTTATACTCAAAGTCGCACAGCCACTCAAGGAAGGCGTCCCACTCTCCGCGCGGGATCTTTGAGAGCTGGTGAACGGCGTTCGCGCTTGTGTAGCGGTCCGCCAGAACAAGTTTGCCCTCGTCATAATCGCGCTTCCAATCGGTCACATAGCTGATATAGCGGTCAAGCGCGAAAAACGAGGACGCCGCAAACGGTCCCGTCGAATCGGCGTGCTCGCCGAGCTCTCCGTTTAAGTACATTTTCACCAGAGTTGACGACTTGGACTCATAATTCGGAAAGCTTATGCGTCTGAGCGAATATCCGTCAGCCGCAAGCGTTTCCGACAGCCGCTTGCTCTGCGTTGCTTTTCCCGAGCCGTCAAGCCCGTCAATTGCGATAAGTCTACCTTTCACGCTGCTGCTCCTTTATGATGTTTATATTGTTTTGCAAAAATGGTCGCGCCCCGTTGCCGGCTCAGCGTAAAAAACGCGCGTGCCCGCAATATTTTGCAAATTGAATATGCGGATCTGCCGATGGCGCTTTTTACCGAATTTAAAAATTCAATCCTCGTTTTTTAACACGCTTTCCATATACTGTTGCTTTGTCCAAAGCGTGGTGCGAGGCTTCTGACCGTCCTGCGGCGAAACTATACCGCGTTCCTCCATTATGTCTATGAGCTTTGCCGCGCGCCCGAAACCGATGCTGAGCTTACGCTGTAAAAGCGAGGTCGAGATCTTGCCCGAGTCTACCGCGATCTCTATCGCGGGCTTCAGGAGCGGATCGCCGCTGTTATTTTCGATCTCGCCGTCTCCGAGAGAGGTAGCCTTCTTTCCGCAAAGCTCGGCTTCCTTTTCAATGCTTTCGACGACCTTGGTATTATAGTTGGCTCCGCCGCTTTCTTTCTTGATAAAGCCCGTGATATCGCCGACCTCCTCGTCACTGACAAACGAGCCCTGCACGCGTATCGGGGCTTTTCCGGTCGCCGCGTAGAGCATATCGCCCTTGCCTATCAGCTTTTCGGCACCGCCGATATCGAGAATGGTCCGCGAATCAACGTATGAGGTCGTGGTAAAGGCGATACGGTAAGGTATATTCGACTTAATGGTACCCGTGATGACATCGACCGAGGGACGCTGAGTGCCGAGTATCAGATGGATACCGGCGGCTCTCGCCTTTGCCGACAGACGGCGTATCGACTCGTCAACATCGTTTGAAGCAGTGAGCATCAAGTCGGCAAGCTCGTCAATAATTATAACGATCTGCGGCATATACTCACGATCCGGCTCGTCCTTCATTTTTTCGTTATACGCCTGAATATTACGCACGGACGCGCCGTTGATCAGCTCATAGCGGCGCTCCATTTCGGTCACTGCCCAATGAAGCGTGCCCGCCGCCTTTTTCGGATCGGTAACTACCGGCACGAGCAGATGCGGGATGCCGTCGTACATGGTGAACTCG
>DHJP01000136.1:0-607 GCA_002404395.1 Clostridiales bacterium UBA4717 | reverse complement strand
CGACCTGCTTCGGGTCGATAAGGATAAGCTTGACCTCATCGGGCGTCGCCTTATAAAGTATGCTTATAATCGTGCTGTTGATACAGACCGACTTACCCATACCGGTAGCGCCCGCGATAAGCAGGTGAGGCATACGCGCGATATCCATGTATATGGGTTTGCCCGTAACATCCATACCGAGCGCGACAAAAAGCTTGCTCGGATTCTTTTTGAATTCCTCGTTTTCAAGCAGCTCGCGTATATAAACGAGCGAGACCTTTTTGTTCGGCACTTCTACGCCGACCGCTTCCATGCCGGGGATCGGCGCGACGATACGCACGCCGGTAGTCGCTAAATGAAGCGAAATATCGTCGATACGGTTGGTGATCGCGTTGACCTTCGTACCGACTTCGGGCGACAGCTCGTATCGGGTTATGGAAGGTCCGCGCGAGATCGACACAAGTCTTGTGTTGATCTTATAGCTCTTGAGCGTTTCCACCAGCTTCTCGGCGGTGGCTTTCTGCTCGTCCGACACGTCGGTCGCCTTGACAGAGGTATCCTTATGCAAAAGGCTGAGCGGCGGGAAGCGGTAGGTATCGCTGTGCGCCAGCACTCCGCCGTCGGGTAG
>DHJP01000153.1 GCA_002404395.1 Clostridiales bacterium UBA4717 | reverse complement strand
GGCGACGAGGGCGTGGCGGAGCGCGCCGAACTTTGGAAAAAGCGGCTTCGCACCGTGCTTGAAATGAAGCTTCCCTTTGAAAAGGTCGGTATCGCGCATCTCACCTGTCCGCTCACCTATAACGACGGCAAGGACGGCGCGCTCAGAGTCTTTGACGCGATCTCCGACTCCGAGTACCGCGAGCTGTTTAAGCTTGCCGCCGACCGACGCGTCGGGATCGAGTTAAACTTCAATGCGCTCGATCATGACAGCGCATGGCTTGAGCACGTGCTCCGCCCCTACCGTATCGCCAAAGCAGAAGGCTGTCTGTTCTACTTCGGAAGCGACGCGCATCACCCGAAGGAGCTTGAGCGCAAAAAGGAAAACTTTGAAAAGCTCATAGACCTGCTTGACCTTGATGAGCGCGATAAATTCCTGCCGAGGCGGTAAATTTACCGTTTTTTGCACTCTCCGGCGCTTTTTGCGACTTTTTTTCAATTTACTATTGCAATTCCCGCCGAATTATGATACAATGTAAATGCTTTGACAAAACAAACTTATAACCAACGTGGAGGTTTTCAAAATGCAGGCTCTGCAAATTATTTTCGGCGTGATACTTATTGCTTCCGCCCTCTTTCTCGTAGTAGCCGTACTCATGCAGCACGGTAAATCGCACAACCTTTCCGGCACTATCGCCGGCGGTGCCGAGACCTTTTTCGGCAAATCCAAGGCGCAGACCATCGACAAGAAGCTCGACAAAATTACGATCGTAGTTGCAATAGTGTTCGTCGTGCTCGTTATTGCCGTGTACGCCATTCAGCCCGAAACAGATATCGGCATCAGCGGCATCGACTCAAGCGTTACAAGCGAATCGCTTGAAAATACCGAATCGATCGCAGACACCGAGTCGGCAGAAGATACCGAGTCGATCGCAGACACCGAATCGGTCGAAGATACTGAGTCGGTCGCAGACACCGAGTCGGTTGAAAATACCGACGAGTCTGATGACACAGCCGGCTGAGAAACCGATCCGCAGCTTCAGCGGCAGTATAATCAATAATGATACAGAAAAGGTTGCCGCACACGCGACAGCCTTTTTTGCATATCAATGCCCGAACTTACCCAAAATATAACCGCAAAGCGACATCTCCGCCAAACGAACATCGCCTCACGCCCGCAATTTTATTGACCTCACCGGATCGTAAATTCCGCGTTTATTTATTGAGCCGCCTGCGGCGGCATAAAGAATGATATGAAGAAAAGATCAAAAAAGCAGAACCGCGCCGTGTTCAAGCATAACGAGCGCACGGCGCAAAGGCACGCGGCGCAACGACATACAGCGCAAAAGCACGCGGCGCAGAGACATACTTCGCAAGATCGCAGTGCCGGCAGGCACTGCGCCGCACCCGAGTCAGACGCCGTGATCGGAATTTTCACCTCAAGCGGACGCGGCTTCGGATTTGTCCGCCCCGACTCGTATCTTGAAGCAACAAACGGCGAGGACATATTCATACCGGCTCACGCGGTACACGGCGCCGAAAGCGGCGACACGGTACGTGCGGTCCTTCGCCCCTCATACTACGACCGCGGCACTCACAAGACCGAGGGCGAGATAATCTCGATCGAAAAGCGCTCAAGCCTTCCGATCTGCGGCAGACTTGAAGAATCGCCGATAATTACGCGCCGCGGCGGCAAGCCCTGCACGAAAAGCTCCTTTCTCTGCTTCGCCGACGACGAAGCGCGCCTCTCCTTCCCCGTCCGCATCTCCGAAGCCAAGGCGCACGGCGCTGCACACGGCGAGCGCGTCGCGATAAAGCTGCTCGCTTACCCGGAGCGCGGCAAGGAAGCGATAGGCGAGGTCGTCGAACGCTTCGGAAGCGCGCTTGACCCACGCTCATCGGTGCGCGCCGTGATATATTCAAGCGGTGCACCGACCGAGTTTTCAGCCGAAGCGCTTGCCGAAGCCGAAAGTGCCGCCGCTGTACCTACCGCCGCAGAAGGACGGGTCGATCTGCGCGGTAAAACGATCTTCACCATCGACAGCGAGTATGCGCGCGACCTTGACGATGCAATTTCGGTCGATGCGACCGAAAACGGCTGGCTGCTCGGCGTGCATATCGCCGACGTTTCCGAATATGTCCGCGAAAACAGCGCGCTTGACCTTGAAGCGCGCTCGCGCGGCAACAGCATCTACTACCCCGGCGCGGTCATACCCATGCTGCCCGAAGCGCTTTCAAACTTTGCCTGTTCGCTCAACGCCGACAGCGCCAAGCTCACGCTCTCCGCATTTGTTTCGATAGACCGCGAGGGCAAGCTCTGCGCCTGCCGCTTCTGCGAAAGCATAATATCAAGCGCGGCGCGCGGAGTCTACCGTGAGCTTAACGCCGTTCTTGACGGCAGCGCCGAGCCCGAGATCTTAAAAAAATATCCTCCCGCCGTGCTTGCTTCACTGCGCGAAGCGGTAAAGCTTTATAAAGTGCTTGAAGCGCGCTCAAAAGCGCGCGGCGCCTTTGAGCTTGCCGAAAGCGACGCGGTGATAAAGCTTGATGACGACGGCGCGCCGATCGAAATAGCGCGTGAAGTGCGCGGCACGACCGAACGGCTGATCGAGCAGTTCATGCTCTGCGCCAACGAAGCCGCCGCGCGCGTTACGAACGCGCTGTCGCTCCCCGGAGTCTATCGGATCCACGAGCCGCCCGATCCCGAAAAGATCACGGCGTTTCTTGACTTTGCCGCAAGGCTCGGGCTTGATGTGCGAAGCGCCGGCATCCGAGCCGACGCGATAAACGGCAAGGATATTTCGCGCCTGCTCGCGCTTGCCGAAGAAAAAGACTGCGCCGGGATCGTGTCGAAGCTCCTGCTGCGCTCGCTGATGAAAGCCAAATACGATACCGAAGCGCGCGGTCACTTCGGGCTCGCGCTTGAATATTATTCACACTTCACTTCGCCGATCAGACGTTACTCGGATCTCGCGCTCCACCGTGAGCTGAAGCGCGCACTGCGCCGCGGGACCGCGCTTGAGCTTGATATCAAAAATACGCCGGCATCCGAGCCTAAAGCCTCAAAGATCACAAGTCCCGCCGTTGCCGCCGCCTGCGTAAGCGCAAACGAGGGCGAGCTGCGCGCGCTTGAGATCGAGCGGACCGCCGACGACATATACAAGGCAGTATATATGAGCCGCTTCGTCGGCGACGAGTTTCCCGCGACTGTATCCGCGGTCGCCTCTTTCGGCATTTTCGTTGAGCTTGAAAATACCTGCGAGGGGCTTGTGCCCGCCTCCGCTTTTGACGATTGGTGCGACTACGACCGTGATGACCTCACTTTCACCTGCGGCGAAACCGTGTACACGCCGGGCACTCCGGTAAGAGTGAAGCTGATAAGCACCGATACCGCGCGCGGCAAGCTGACCTTTGAGCTTGCCGACGACTGAGCACTGCAAACGACCGCCGTACGCACCGCACGGATCACAAATATGCCGCCGCGTAAAGCGGCAGAGAGCCTTTCCGAATGAAAAACGAGATCAGAATACCCGTCAGACTCAAGCTTTCCTGTACCTATCCGCTTGATCAAAACGAAAAATTCACCTGCCTTACCGATGCCCTGCTCGTTCGGGACGCCGAGGGCGGCTGCGCCTTGAAGTATACCGAGGCCTCAAAGGACGCTCCGCGCGGCACCGATGTGTCGATCGCCTTTACCGAAGGGGGCGGGCGCGTTACCGTAACGCGCTCGGGCGAAGTATATTCGCATATGCATTTTGAAGCCGACCGCACCCACCCCTGCGTCTACCGCGTGGGCGGGCACTCGCTTGCGCTTGCGGTAAATACCGCAAAACTCGAAAACCGCCTGCGCGCCGACGGCGGCGGAAGCTTAAAGCTTGAATACGACATCATCAGCGGGAACGAAGTCGCAAGCAGAGTCGTATTTGAGCTTTTCACTCATGCAAAAAAAGGAGAAGATACAAGTGGCGGCAGATAAAAAAAGCGGACAGCAATTTTTCAAGGACGAGCTGAAAAACGGGCTCGGCAAGGCGTATTTTTTCTACGGCGCCGAAGATTATATGAAAGAATATTGCCTGCACGAAGCCGAAAAGGCGATCTGCGGCTCACGCGACAGCCTCGATCTCACCAGACTCACCGGCGACGACTTTTCGCTTGCCGCGCTTGAGGACGCGCTTTCGGCGGCAGGCATCGGCTTTGATCTTTTCTCGCTTTCCGAGGACGAAAACGAGACTCACGGCAGACTCACCGAGCTGTACGAGCTTGACTACAAAACCATAAAGCCTTCCGAATTTTCCGCGCTCTGCAAGCTGATAAACGAACGCGCAAGCACCGATTCGCGCGTTATCATCTACGCGACCGAAGCGGAGCTTCCGAGCGACTCGCAGAAGCATCGGAGCATCATCTCCGAGCTTTCAAAAGTCGCCGTTCCCGTAGTCTTTTCGCCCGAGCCGCCGGCAAAGCTCGCTTCATGGATAATCGGACTTTCAAAGCGCGAGGGCGTGACGTTCGAGCCGCGCGAAGCCTACCTCCTGCTTGAACGCGCCGGCAAAAATATGTCGGTTTTGAAAAACGAGGTGTCAAAAGTCTGCGCATATGTCCGCGCCAAGGGCAAAAGCGCCGTCCTTGCCGAGGATATCGCCGAAGTCTGCGTGAAGAACCGCGAATCCTCCCCCTTTGAGTTTGCCAACGCGCTGACCGAGCGCGACGGCGCGCGCGCGCTTGCCGAGTTTGCATTTATGCGCGAGCGCGGGGACGAGCCTGCGGTGATACTTTCGAAATTTACGTCCGCGCTTTCGGATATGCTCAGAGTCCGCGGCTGTATGGACGCGGGAATGACCCGCTTCGAAGCGGCAAAGGCGCTGAAATTACACGAATACAAGGTCAAGCTGATGTACGAATCCTTAAAGAACGAACGCACCGACAGGCTTTTTGAAGCCGCCGAGTCGGCGATGCGTGCCGACGTCGCGCTCAAGACGAGCGCCTGCGACGGCTTTATACTTATCGAACGGCTCATCTGCGAGCTGACGGGAAGGCAGAACGATGCGTGAAAAGCTGAAGATACTTTATCCTATAATAGTTGAAGGAAAATACGACAAGATAAAGCTTGCTTCGCTCGTGGACGGCGTGATAATCACCTGCGGCGGCTTCGGCATCTTCAAGGATACCGAAAAGCGCGCGCTGCTCAGGGCGCTGGCGCGCGAGCGCGAGCTGATAGTCTTGTCCGACAGCGACAGCGCCGGCGCGCTGATCCGCGCGCACCTGTCGGGGATCATCCCCAAGGAGCGGCTCATCAACCTCTATACCCCCCAACTCAAAGGGAAGGAAAAACGCAAGAGCGCGCCCTCAAAGGAGGGCTACCTCGGAGTCGAGGGGACCGACGCCGACCTGCTTTATTCCCTGCTTTTGCCATACAGCACGCAGTCCGCGCCGCCGAAGCGCGGAGATATCACCAAGACCGATCTCTATATCCTCGGTCTGTCGGGCGGCGCAGACAGCGCGAAGCTCCGCGACGAAACGGCAAAAAGGCTCTCCCTGCCCGCCGGCATGACCGCCAACGCATTGCTTGAAGCGGTCAATATGATCTGCACGCGCGAAACGCTCACAGCCGCCGTCGAAGCCGCAAAGTGCTGACTTCGCGCCGCGCGCGCTTTTGTCCGAAACGCGGCGTTTGTGAAAAAATTCGCCCAAGTGCCGTGTACGGGCGAATTTTTTTGCGGTTTTTGCGCCGATTTCGGTAATTATTCTGCGTGCAGTCGGCAAATTCGCGATTTTGCGCTTATTTTGAATTAAATTTTTGATTTAACCTTGATTTAACGATGACAATTTGGTATAATGGTATGGTACTGTATATTATTATACAAAAATTTATACCCTAACTGAAAGGCACGGTCGGATAATCATGAACACAAAAACTCTGATTTATATACTGAAGCGACTCGCTTTGGCAGTCCTGACCGTCTGGGTAGTTATCACGGTGACCTTTTTCGTCATGCGCGCGGTTCCGGGCGGACCGTTCCTCGGCGAAAAAGCCACAACGGCGGCAACTCAGGCGGCGCTCGAAGCAAAATACGGTATGGACAAACCGCTTTTCGAGCAGTATACCACTTACCTCAAGGATATAGCAACCAAGCTTGACTTCGGTCCCTCGCTCAAACTGCGCGGCCGCCAGGTCATAGACATAATAAAAGACGGAC
>DHJP01000008.1 GCA_002404395.1 Clostridiales bacterium UBA4717 | reverse complement strand
ATTACAATACCAAAAAAAGCGTCAAGGGCGGCTATGCAATACTTGAAAACGGTGCCGAATATGTTGATTTTTCAAGCGTTGCCGAATACTGCGGCTTTGCCATGGTCGGAAGCGTTGACCGCGTCAAATATATCGTTAAAAGCGATACAAACGAAACGCTCGGATTCGACGTCGGAACCGACAAAGCTTACGTCAACGGAGTTGCGGTGAGAATGAACGCCGCCTCGTTTATCCGAAACGATAATTTGTTTGTGCCGCTTGAGTTTGTAGATAAATATGCACGCGGAATTGAGCTTACTTCCGAAAAGGATCAGCTTTCGGTAAAGAAAATCCTGCAAAATCAGGTCGATTCAAACGGAAAGATCACCGACGGCAAGGATCCGGAATACGAAGCCGTCAGCTTCATTCTTAAGGAACCGTCGGTCACGGCTTCGATCCCGGAGGACGATTCCTCGGTAACAATGCCGCTCTTTACTTTCCTTGCCGACCTTGAGGATTACGAATCATATATGAATCCGGGAAGCACGACCGAGTTTTTGACCGTTGTCAATAAGAGCCATCGGCTTTCTGAGGATTATGTTCCGACCGGGCTTTCGGCATTCGATTCAAAAGGGAAGACCTTTTATCTGAAACAATATGCCGCAGAATCGCTCAAGGCATTGCTTAAAGAAGCTTCAGCGAACGGTATAAACGGACTTTCGGTATCAAAGGCATATATCGGATTCGATGAGTTGAACAAGAGTTACGGAGCGCTGATCGATGAGTATACTCCTTTGCTCGGCGAAGCGCAGGCAAAGCGGTATGCCGAGACAGTTTCATCGGTTCCGGGTGAGGACGAGCATCAGACAGGCTTGCTTGTCACCTTTGCAAATGCTTCAGACGACGCGGCGGGAGTCAGCACAACGCTTTGGCTGCGGGAAAACTCTTACAAATTCGGCTTTGTCGAAAGATATCCGCAAAACAAGTCCGACATTACGGGACATATGTTCTCTTCCGATGATTACAGATACGTCGGGCGCTATCACGCGATCAGAATGAACGCGCCCGGAATGTGCCTTGACGAATATTCCGAATATCTTGGTGTCTGACTGAAAATATTACCAAAATTTATCCGCAGGCGCGACTGTGCTTGGCTTTTTTGTCCAAACATTTGCGCCTGCTTTTTTATTTCTTGACAAAACTGTATATTTTAACATATAATATTAGTACCGTTGTGTGTAAGGAGAATAACAGTGCAGACCAAGGTTGTTAAATTCGGCGGAAGCTCGCTTGCAGACGCCGCGCAGTTTAAAAAAGTATATGAAATAATAGTCAATGATCCGAGCCGCAGGTACGTAGTACCCTCAGCGCCCGGAAAACGCTCAAAAGATGACACAAAGGTCACCGATATGCTGTACAGCTGTTATGAAGCTGCGGCTGCCGGCGATAATATTGATATGCATTTTTCGCTGATCGAAAAACGCTACAACGACATTATAAACGGGATCGGGCTTGAACTTTCGCTTGATAAAGAGTTTGAGCTGATCAAAGTGGCTTTCGCGCATAAAGCGGGCAAGGATTATGCCGCGAGCCGCGGCGAATACCTGAACGGTCTTGTACTTGCTGCATACCTGGGCTTTGATTTCATTGATCCCGCGGAATATATTTTCTTTAACGAGGACGGCACCTTTGACTCCGAAAAGACAAACGTCCTGCTGTCGTGCGAGCTCCGCCGTCACGAGCACGCGGTCATACCCGGCTTTTACGGTTCAATGCCGAACGATACGATCAAGACCTTTTCGCGCGGCGGTTCGGATATAACCGGATCTATAGTCGCACGCGCGGTAGGCGCGGACGTTTACGAGAATTGGACCGATGTTGACGGCTTCCTCATGGCCGACCCTCGCATCGTCAAGGATCCCAAGATAATAAAGACGATCACATACCGTGAACTGCGCGAGTTGTCGTATATGGGTGCTACCGTACTTCACGAAGATTCGATTTTTCCCGTAAGATATGCGGGAATACCGATAAATATTCGCAATACCAACAATCCGGCTGCGGACGGCACAATGATCATCGCTCATTCGTATGAAAATGACGGTCACGGAATTATCACGGGTATCGCGGGCAAAAAAGGTTTCAGTACCGTCACGGTCGAAAAGGATCTGATGAACTCGGAGCTCGGCTTCGGCAGACGGGTGCTTGAGGTGTTTGAAAATCACGGCCTTTCTTTCGAGCATTTGCCCTCGGGCATTGATACCATGTCGGTGATAATTTCGACCTCAGAGCTTGAAAGCAAACGCGACCAGATCATGAACGGTATATTCAGAGCGGTCACTCCCGACAGTCTTACGATCGAAGATGAAATTGCACTTATTGCAGTGGTCGGACGCGGAATGGTAGAGGCTAAAGGTACCGCGCTCCGGGTATTCAGATCGCTTTATGATGCCGACATAAACATTAAAATGATCGATCAGGGCTCAAGCGAGCTTAATATTATTGTCGGCATAAAAGAAACCGACTTTGAAAAGGCGATGTCGGCGATTTACGGCGAATTTTGCCTTTAAGCATCAGACAGGCGGTGCCCGAGATCGGACACCGCCTTGTTCGGTCATTCGGCTCAAAGGGCGTTTTCGGTAAAAAGAATGGAAAAACAAAAAATTTTTGACATACATACTCATGTATATCCCGATGCGATCGCCGACAAAGCGGTGACGGCATTAAATAATTTTTATAATTTTACCTGCGAGGGAAACGGCAGACTTAACGACCTTATCTCATCGGAAAGAGAAGCGGGGATCGCTGGCTTTTTGTTGCTCGGAGTCGCGACAAACGCACATCAGGTCAAGGCTGTTAACGATTCGATTGCCGGGGACATAAAAACGGCGCGCTCACTCGGTTTTGAAGCTTACGGTTTTGCAGGTATGCATCAGGATTTCGCGGACAAGAGCGCCGAGGGCGAGCGTGTCCTTGCGCTCGGACTTTCCGGTTTCAAGATACACCCGGATATACAGGGCGCGGATATTGACGACCCGAGATTCTTTGATTTATATACTTTTTGCGAGGGCAGAATCCCGGTGTATTTTCATATCGGCGACGACCGTGACAAATACTGTTATTCAAAGCTTGACAAACTGTACCGGCTCGCCGAAAAATTCCCTAAGTTAAAATTTTGCGCCGCTCACCTCGGAGGCTACCTTGACCATGAGCTTGCGCTTGAGCTCGGCAGACATGAAAACGCCTGGTACGACTGTTCAAGCTCTCTCTGGAATACCGAGCTGTCGAAAATATACCGTCTGTTTGAAAAGCTCGGCGTCGATCGGATAATGTTCGGTACCGACTACCCCTGCAAGTACGGAAAAAAAGAGCTTGAACGCTTTTCGGCGCTCGGGCTTGATGCCGAAGCTACCCGCAGAGTCCTTTGGGATAATGCAATGGAGTTTCTCGGCAAAGCATCGGATAAAAACGGAGCGATACATGAATGATTTTATAACATTTCCCGACAAAGATCTGTGGGAACAGCTCGAACGGGCAGATAAGCCGATATTTATTTACGGCATGGGAAACGGCGCCGATAAGATCGCAAATGAGCTTGCGCGCCGCTCGGTAGAGGTTTGCGGATACTTTGCGTCTGACGGCTTTGTGCGCGGTCAGAGCTTTCGCGGCAAACGCGTTATGAGTTATTCCGAAGTGGAAAGGGCGTATGCTGATTTTATCGTGCTTGTTGCTTTCGGAACGAGGCTTGAGTCCGTGATCGCGCAGGTAGAAAATATAGCGGCAAAGCATGAATTGTATCTGCCGGACGTGCCGGTAGCGGGAGAGGCGCTGTTCACTCTTGAGTTCGCAAAAGCGCATGAAGCCGAGCTTAACGCCGCTTTTGAGGCTTTTGACGACTCAAGATCGCGTAAGTTATACAAAGCAATTATAAACTATAAGCTCACCGGTCGGCTCGGATACCTGCTTGAAAACACCTCGGAACTTAACGAGATGATCGGAGAATTTGACACCGCCTCGTGGCGCCGCATCGCGGACCTCGGAGCGTATACGGGCGATACGATAAAGCTCTTCAGCGATGCGGCGCCACGGCTTTGCGAAGCGATAGCGTTTGAACCGGATTCCAAAAATTTCAAAAAGCTTGAAGCGGCTGCAGACACGCTGAACTGTAAGCTGGAAGCGCACAATCTCTGTGCATGGAGCCGCGCGGGCGAGCTTGTGTTTTTGCGCTCGGGCAACCGCAATTCCACGGTTGCGGGACTTGCTCACGTGCCCTCGGTCAAGGATACCTCGGAGAAGCGTGTGTCCGCCGATTCGCTCGACAATATTCTGGAACACCGAAAGGTCGATTTTATAAAATTCGATGTTGAAGGCTCTGAGTCCGAAGCGCTTGACGGATGTCTTGAAACCATAAAGAACTACGCGCCCGAAATAATGATGAGCGTATATCACAGGAGCGAGGATCTGTTCGTACTCCCCTTAAGACTGAAATCGCTTTTGCCCGACAAGCGGCTCTTGCTCAGACGAACCGGGTGTTTACCGGCGTGGGAGCTTAACGCCTGCCTTACAGAGCGCAAATAATTTATCGGACAGGAGCATACTCGCGCTTTGCAGCTTTATCGGCGTCTGCTGACATCCGACGCTCTTTGCCGCGAATTATGTATCATTATCCGTTTTGTTCAAACTTTAATGTTGAATCGTGCGCAAAAATGTGATATAATTATTGTTGTGTTTGAAATATCATTTTTTGGGTCCTGCCGAAGTATTTGGCAGTTAGGGGGGAAAATTATGGTAAAGCATGTTATTCTTTGGAACATTAAAAACGAGTATACTCACGAGCAGAAAGTTGAAATTATACAGAATATCAAGCGCGAGCTTGAGGGATTGCGCGGCAAGATCCCCGGTATGCTTGAAATTAAAGTGTACACCGAGGGCTTTGACTCGTCAAACGCCGAATTGATGCTTGATTCGTCATTTGTCGACCGTGATGCGCTCAAAGCTTATTCGGTCGATCCCGCGCACGTAGCGGTTGCCGACACTTTTGTCCGCCCATTTACTTCAACACGGAACTGCTTTGATTTTGAAGTCTGAAAAACGTGCGGGAATATCGGACTTTATCAAGCCGCACGATCTGCTCGTACTGCTTGCAGTACTTGCCGCCGCAGCGCTTATCACCCTGCTTCGGTTTTCAATTTCGGAGCAAGGCGGTAAGAGAGTTTACGTAGATAACGAGGGCAAAAGGGAATACTTTGCTATTGATCGCGATAAGGAATTTGAGATCAGCTCCGAGGGCGTTACGCTTACGGTGGTAATCAAAGACGGGAGCTGTTTTGTCAAGGACTCCGATTGTGCGGACAAGCTTTGCGTGAAAAGAGGCAAAATATCCGACCCCGGTGAAATTGCAGTCTGCCTCCCGGCAAAAACCGTTGTGGGAATAGAAGCGATCGGAGGTGGCTCGGATGAAGCCGATGCGGTCGCGGGTTAAATCGGTCGCGTATACGGGATCACTTGCTTCGCTTGCAAT
>DHJP01000158.1:4279-7644 GCA_002404395.1 Clostridiales bacterium UBA4717 | reverse complement strand
ATGAACCAATGCCGTGCAGATCCGAAAGGAATACTTTGACTTCAAGCGTCGCCGTATTGCCGTCAAGTGAGCGGCTCACGCTGCCCGCGCGCACAGTCGGAGCGGTCTTATCTATATAGAAGCCTAAACTGCCGGAAGGCGGCAGTTTGACCGTGCTCATATTTCCGGCATAGTCATAGCCTACGATCGTAAGCGTGCAGTTTGAAACATCGGCGTACTTCTCAGCCGCGATCGGACGAATATAGATATAGTTGCCGGTCGAGACCTGTGTAAACTGATTTTTTTCGCCGAACGAGGACTTTTTCCACTCAAGTGCGGCTCCGGCATCCGCCGATACCGCATATTCAAAACTATAGCCGAGCTTATCTCCGCCGTTTTCAAGAGTAAAATATCCGTATAATCCGTCGGTTCCCGAGCCGTCAGTGTCGGTAATATTTACGGTATAACGGAATCCGGTATCATAAAGCGGGTCATTGCTGTCGTATACAGTTTCACCTCCGCCGGTAATCACGGGAGCTGAAACGTCAAGCTTTTTCAGATTTGTGTTTTCCGAATCAAGCGTGTAAGGCACATAAATGTTGCCCGAAAGGTCGGTGACATCTATCGGATAGCCGCGATAGTGCATTACGTCGGTGATCTCGACGTAAGTTACTTTTATGCCGGTTTCACCCGGATCAAGCGAAAGGTTTGAGCTGATCGGAACAGTACCAGATCTGATCACCGTAGGATCATCATGAAAAAGATAGCTTGATCTGACGGTAAGATAGCCGTCGGCATTCTTGCCGAGGCCCTTGTAGGTTTTGCCGTTGAGCGTAGATATTACATCGCCGTCAACACGCAGATTGGTCGTGATGAGCGCATTGGTAAAAGAATACAGAGCGTACTCATCCGCCAGATTGAGCATTTCGTCAAATATCAGATTGAAGGTGATAGTGTCGCCTACGCCGAGGTAGGTGTCGCTGGCGTCAAGCTTTGTCGAGCCGAGCGCTTCCTTTACATCCGAATTATTGACCTCCGTGATCGAATCAATTTTGGCGATCTTAGGCGCGTTTGTATCAATACGCATTCTGAACGAATTGCTCGATCCCGAAAAGGGGTTTCCTGCGAGGTCGGTTATATATGAGTCGGCAGTTGAAAAACCGTTTCCGCCGGAAAGCGAGAAAGATTTGTCTTTATATACCTGCTTGAGCGCAACTCCGCTTTTATTCAGGTACTTATAGCTCACCGTGGTTATATCCTTGAGCCCGATATCATCCTTTACGTCATATTCAAACCAAAGCTCATTTCCGTCAAGCTTGGTAAGATATGCGCGCGGATTCGGGTCGTCAGCCTCAGCTTCGCCGCCGTCGGTCGAACCGTCCGAACGCAGGCTGAGGAAAAGGCTGCCCTTGCCGCTTGCCGAGTCATCGGCAAAACGTATCGGTTCATCAAACACCAGCTTTATGAGCAGCTTGCCGCCTTTACCGATATAGCCCTGATTGTACGAGCGCACCCATTTGTTTCCGCCGTCGGTGCTGTAGAAAATATTGGAAAGCGCGGGCGCTTTGGTATCTCTGAAAGAAACGACCATATTTTCCGCATAGGCACCGCCGCAGGTGCAGGTGTCTTTTCCGTTATTGTATGAGACCGAGGACTTGGAAAACTCCAGATAAGCGTTTTTACCGTGGTCATAATTGGTCCAATAAATTCCGCTGTAGCTGTCGTTTGTATTCGTATAATCGCCGAGACGCGGATACTCGACCTTCATGCCGTTTCCGTTCGCCGTGCCGAAAAGGTTTCCGCAATAGTTGCCGGCGATATACAATCTGACCGTCTCATATGCAAGCACGTCCTGCTTTCCCAAGCTGAGGAATCCCGCTTTATGAGTATGTACGCGGTTATACAGCGTCGCCGAAAGGTTGGCGGAAAGGTTACCGTCCTTTGCAGTAAGCGAACGCAGTACACTGTCTCCGTAACCGTAAAAATTCAGCTTTGCATTGTCATAGATCCGCGAGGTATATTTAAGCGCTTCCCCGTTATCGAGCGAGAAAAGCGTTGTAGCGTTATAATATTCCGCGAATGCCTCTTTACCGTAATTTGTTTTGAGCTTTTCATAAAATTTTGCATCGGTGCCGGTGTAAGCGTTAAGTATCGCCGCTTCAGGCGCCGCGCGCGTATATGCGGGATCGTTTGCCGAAGGTGCCGCCGTTACCGGCAATACGCTGATCGGGCACAGTCCGATCGTGATCGCAAGCACCAAAAAAACCGATACAAGCTTTCTGAAACCTTGTTTCATGTCACTCTCCGTTCCGCCGTAGGCGGTTCAACAAAATATTTTAGCGGCAGAATACCGTTTACACTTAGTATTATAACATAAAATAAACTAATTTTGTTAATCCTTGCAAAAATGCAAGCCGAATTTATATCCGGACCTGTTCATGTGCGCTGCTGCGGATATTTATGCCGCAAATAATGCTTCAGGTAAGCAGATAACCGTCATTTCGATGATAAGTGATCGTAAACTCCGCGTTTCCGCGCGAAAGCTTTTTGTTGAGTCGTGACACGGCAGTATATAATGCGCTGTTGTACTCGATAGGAGGCGTGCCCCAGGCGTTTTTATACAGCGTCTCCTTTTCGACGGCACGCGGATAACCCTGTACCAGAACGAGCAGCAGCGAAAATTCTTTTTGTGTCAGCAAAAGATCGACGTTGCCCACTTTTGCGATCATAGAGACAGTATCAAGTCTGAGATTGCCGAGCGCAAACTCGTGCTTATGCTCAAGCGAAGGCGGCTTACGTGTGCGCAAACGCGCCTGCACGCGTGCGATCAGCACCTGAATGTCATACGGCTTCTGAAGGTAGTCGTCTCCGCCGGCTTCAAGCCCGGCAATGATATCCGAATTTTCACCGAGCGCAGACAAAAACAGTATCGGCACTTCCGAATATCTTCTGATCTCGCGGCAAAGCGAGATCCCGTCAGTATCGGGAAGCATAACGTCAAGAATTATCAGGTCGATCCGATGTTGCCCGAGCATTTTTATACATTCCGAGCCGTTTTCGGCTTCTACTACCGAATAGTCCTCCATAGTCAGCGCTTCTCGGTTGATCCGCATAATGTGAGGGTTGTCCTCAACAAGCAATATTACCGCCGCTTGATTCATATGGCTGCCTTCCTTTCGCTTTAAAATAACGGTTTATTTTCTATCTGCAAGGCACACGGAAAGCAAACACCGTCCCGTCCGCCGAGGTCGAAACGAGTCTGATGCTTCCGCCGTGCGTTTTCATTATATCTTCGCAGATCGTAAGTCCAAGCCCGCTGCTGCCGTCCGCACTGTAACCTTTTTCAAATATATGCGCCCGAACCTCATCGGGAATACCGTTGCCGT
>DHJP01000158.1:272-4268 GCA_002404395.1 Clostridiales bacterium UBA4717 | reverse complement strand
GTCATCTGCAACAATGAATTCCGTCTCTCCGCTCATTTTTTGAAACTCGGCGGAGATCTTGATCACGCCGCATTCGGTATGCCGGTTTGCGTTTACAACAAGATTGATGAATACCTGCAACAAAAGTTCCCTGTTGCCGCATACCGTCTTATCGCATATGCTTCCGAGCAGCAAACGGTTTCCGCGCTTTGCGCATATCGGCGAAAGTATGCCTGCGGCTTCTTCGCAAAGCTCAGGAACCGAAAGTTCAGTCATCGACGCTTCGCTTTTTTTGCCGTAAGAATACTCCGCAAGCTTTGTCACCATTTCGGCAAGACGCTCTGCTTCGGAACGAACGGTGTCAAGCTCCTCAAGCGTTTTCTGACTGTCGATTCCGCGCATGACCCTGCGCGCATTGAGTTGAGCATAGCCGGAAATGACCGTCAGCGGTGTTTTCAGCTCATGCGTGATCTTTCTGAAAAAATCGCTGTTTGCGGCATTTATCTGCTCAAGCATTTTTTCACGCTGACGACTGATCTCAAGAGCGCGTTCGTCCTCCATTGAACGGACCGACTGCACTATTGCCATGATCATTATAAACGCGAGCATACACATCGGAGTCACGCCTGCGCGCGTGACCGCAGGCAAACTGCGGTTAAATCGCATTTCAAAGGCAAATCCGATACCCAAAATCGTAATACCGACAATTGTAAGTATATCGACGCGGCCGATATGCTTCGACTTAACGCACTTATTCACGGCAGAGTACAGAGCATACAATGCAAACGGTGCGGCACAGTATGCGGTAATATCTCCGAGATATGATGTAACAGTTGTCGGAAGCAAAAATGTAACTGCGACAAGCAAAGCGGTAACAGTACAGAACACCGCCGTCGGCAGTCGTTCCGCCAGCCGTTCGCGTGCATACATCGCGCATATCAGCATCAGTACCGCAAATGGCATAAGCGCAATATATACAACAGTCAGCCTATAGTGCACGAACCAATTATATTCGGGCGGGATCAACATTTTAACGTAAAAGTTCTGATTTCTCAGAGCAAATATGATGCAGCAAAACGCCAGCATGATATTTTCGTTTTTTCTTCTCAGCGCCCCAAGCAATGCATAATATACGCAAAACATCAGCAGTCCGCCGCACAGAAGCATCACGGGCAGATCGGAGTAGCGGTTAAAGCGTCGGATATTTTCGGGAAACGACAGATATAAGCTGCCGATCCCGCCGCCGTCGCGATGCCAATAGTTGGAGTAGTGAATCACAAGCTCAAGTTTGCCCTCGCTGTCGGAAACGACCGGAAATTCAAGATAATTTATTCGCGGAACCGCCGTCTCTGAGGTTTCGGACGGCACACCGCTTTGCGCCGCTGCCACGCCGTTCGCGTAGATCCGCGTGGAATAATCGATGCTGTAGCCGCATATGCTGTAAATTTTGTCGGGCTGAAGCTGTAATTCAAGGCGGTGCGTACCGAATTTCACCTTTTCGGAATCCGGAGTTTCGGCAAAATATGACCACTCACCCGCGTCATCGAAATCACTGTTAAGTAAAAATTTTTCAGGATACCACTGCCAATCGTTCGGCAGATTCACGAGCGTGTTATCAAAATCAACGTCACTCAGATCGAGCGTCTCCCCGTGCGGATCGTCGGCTTCAAGCACCGGAAATTCACGGGAAGCGATTAACAGCCACGCAGTCACAAACACTGCGATAACAACAAATGCGGCAACTGCACTTGTCAATCTGAAATATATATTTTTCTCGTCAATCATTAAAACACCCGTGCCTTCAAACAAAATTGAACAAAAACCGAATTTGCGGGCAAAATCCAATACGGTCTCATGCGTATACTGCCGCGTGAAGAACTTCGCCCATCATGTAAAATTATAGCATACTGCGGCAAATTTGACAATAGATAATTTACACCGAAGAAAAAAGCTCACGGATCACGTGAGCTTTTCAAACATTATTCGCGGCACTTCTTGTCGCCGGTAACAAGCATAAATATGAGTCCGAGGACAAGTCCGACAAACGCGGGCACAAGCCATCCGAGTCCGAAATCGAACAATGGCAGACACTTGTCCGCTATATCGGCGATCGTGCCGAATTTGAGTGCGTTCTTGAGCCATTCGGGTACGCCGGACGCCTTGTTAAGCGCAGTGCAAAGATCGGCAAGTGCGGGAACAAATGTAAACACGGTCACAAACACATACACGCATTTGCGATGCTTGAACAGATTCCCGAAAAGTCCGAGCAAGATCAGCGTAATTGCAAGCGGATACAGGAACATAAGCACCGGAACCGCATACTCGATTATTGCGCTGAGTCCGACGTTTGCAAGCAGGCAGGAAACAAGACTGAATACCACTGCCCACGCTTTGTACGGAAGCGATTTCGGGAAAAGCTTGGTAAAGGTCTCGGAACAGCTCGTAACAAGTCCGACTGCCGTTTTAAGACAAGCAAACGTAACTATAAACGCCAGAATAATAGCACCTGCACGTCCGAAGTAATGGTCTGCAACAAGCGCAAACACTTCGCCGCCGTTGGCCGCCTTTTCAAATATACCGCGGCTCTGCGCACCGACAACCGCTACAGCCGCATAGATCAGCGCCATAAACAGACAGCTGAAAATGCCGGCAAACACGGTACTTTTGGCAACGTCGCGAGGTTCCTTGATTCCGAGGTCGCGTATTACGGTTATCACCACGATTCCGAATGCAAGGCTCGCCAGCGCATCCATGGTATTGTAGCCTTCAAGGAAGCCGGTCATGAACGATCTGTCCACATAAGCTCCGTCAGGGGAGATCTCGGCAATATTACCCATCGGATTGATAAACGCGGCAATCACAAGCACGCCGAGGAATACAAGGAAAAGCGGATTAAGTATCTTACCTACCCATGTAAGTATCTTGCCGGGGAAAAGCGAAAACAAAAGTACGGCAACAAAGAATAAGATCGAAAAGATCGCAAGTGCCGCAGACGTGTTTGCGCCCTCGGAAAGCAGAGGCTCAACACCTATCGTGAACGAGGTCGTCGCGCATCTGGGTATTGCGAAGAACGGACCGATAGTTAAGTAGAGCGCACAGGTAAAGAATATGCTGTATCCGCGTCCGACTTTGCCCGAAAGTTCGATAAGCCCCTCGCTGCGGCTGATACCCATAGCGGCAACGCCGAGAAGCGGAAGACCGACTCCCGTGATCAAAAATCCGAGCACTGCCCAAAGCAGATTACTGCCCGCAAGCTGACCCATATATATCGGAAATATCAGGTTTCCGGCTCCGAAGAAGAGACCGAAAAGCATACTTGCGACAAATACGGTTTCGCTCGCTGTCATTTTCTTTTTCAAAAAATATCAACTCCGTTCCATAAATTGTATAATTGACAGGTGTATTGGTTAATTATAATACATTTTCGCTGCGGTGTCAACATTTTTGAAATATTTGGTAAATAAAAATTCATTTTTCGCTAAAATCTTTACTTTTGTTCAGCGGCGATCTTCATAAATTCCTCACCGGTGATCGTCTCTTTCTCGTAAAGATAATTTGCAAGTTCGTCAAGCAAAGCACGATTATCGTACAACAGACGGCGCGCTTTGTCGTGCTGAGCCTTTACAAGTTCGACAGTCTTTTTGTCTATCTCTTTTTGAGTCTCCGCCGAGCAGCTGAGCGAGGTATCTCCGCCGAGGTATTGATTTGTTACAGTCTCCATTGCCACCATGTCAAATTCTTCGGTCATACCGTATCTGGTTATCATCGCGCGTGCAAGCTTGGTCGCCTGCTCGATATCGTTCGACGCTCCGGTAGTCACTTCGCCGAACACAAGCTCTTCGGCGGCACGTCCGCCCGTCAGCGTGGCAAGCTTGTTGAGCAATTCGTTCTTGGTCATGAGAACCTTGTCGTTTTCTTCGACCTGCATCGTATATCCGAGTGCGCCGGAGGTCCTGGGGATTATCGTAATTTTCTGAACCGGTGCGGAATTTGTCTGCTTTGCCGCGACAAGGGCAT
>DHJP01000158.1:0-238 GCA_002404395.1 Clostridiales bacterium UBA4717 | reverse complement strand
CCACGACGCGTTTTTCCTTATCGGTCATTATTGCGTTTTTCTTCTGATAACCGGCAATAACGACTTCAATGCTCTCTTCAAGATCAGCCTCGGTAACGGTGGTTCTGCCGCTTCTCACGGCACGGAGCGCACCCTCATTGATTATATTTGCAAGTTCGGCACCCGAAGTACCCGCCGCCATTCTTGCTATCGTATGGAAGTCTACATCAGGCGCGGTCTTGATCTTTTTCGCATGGAC
>DHJP01000043.1 GCA_002404395.1 Clostridiales bacterium UBA4717 | reverse complement strand
ATCATTGACAAATGTACAAAAAAAATATTTAACAATTGATTTTGAGACTTAGTCACATACATCTGCACGAATCTGTGATATAATAAATCCGTAAAATATTATATCATGCCGCGCCTTTAGGTCTGTATGAGATCTGACTGAAAATTTCGGAGCTTTGCGTATGGTGAGCCGCGCGCTGCAGACGGCTCGGAGAAGGGGGATAATTATGGAAGTTAAACTTACAAAGGATAATTTTGCGTCAGAAGTGGAAAATTATAACGGTACCGTGCTTGTGGACTTTTGGGCGCCGTGGTGCGGACCCTGCCGCATGCTCGCTCCGGTGGTTGAGGAATTTGCCGAAAATCATGCGGATACCGTCAAAGTCGGAAAGGTGAATGTCGATGAAGAGACCGAACTTGCCGGCAGGTTCAATATAATGTCGATCCCTACGGTGATCGTTTTTAAAAACGGCAAGCCTGCGGCAACATCGATCGGACTTGTGGATGGAGAAGAACTCGAAACGCTGGTAGGATAAGCTTAATTTTTATTAAAAAACAAGGCTTTTTGCATTTGTGTGCCGATTTTGCTTTGAATTTGCACACATGGGTCAAACTGCCTTGTTTTTTCGTTTGCGAGAGGGTAAAACTATAATCGGGCAGTTATAAGGGATTTGTATTATGGACTGTCCGATAAACGGCAAAGGAAAATTGATTTTATGAAGAAAACGATTGTCAGGATCATATCGGCATTGGTGATATCCGCGCTGAGTCTGACGTTTTTGACGCAAAATGCTTTTGCAGAGGGCGCGTACAATACGTGCAATTGGTATGTCAGAAACAATGCCGAGCACAAACGTCCCGAACTTGACGGTGAGCTGTCGGTAATAAACGGTAAGCGCGCCGTTTACCTCGGACCGGATGAAAAGGTAATATACCTGACGTTTGATGCGGGATATGAAAACGGAAATGTTGAAAAAATTCTTGATGTGCTGAAAGCTCACAATGCCAAAGGAGCTTTCTTCATTCTGGAAAACCTTGTTCTAAGGAACACCGAGCTTGTAAAGCGTATGGCGGACGAGGGGCATACGGTATGCAACCATACGGCAAGGCATAAAAATATGTCGCTCGTGCATGACGAGGCGGAATTTGCCGCCGAGCTTGAGAGAATGGAAAAGGTTTATAATGAAAAGACCGGCAGAGAGCTGTCAAAATTCTATCGTCCGCCCGAGGGCGCCTTTTCGGAGGCGAATCTTGATTTTGCGGCAAAGCTCGGTTATTCGACGGTGTTCTGGAGCTTTGCATATGCCGATTGGGATAACAATAAGCAAATGTCGGGTGACAAAGCGATCGAAAAGATCATGAAGCATATCCACAACGGTGAAATAATGTTACTTCATCCGACAAGCGCCACCAACGCGGCGATACTTGACGAGGTGCTGACACGCCTTGAAGCCGACGGCTGGCGTTTCGGAACTCTGGACGAGCTTTGTACGGAGGCAGGGCAGTGAAAGGACGCAGGATCTTTGCGTGTATTTCGATAGCCGCCGTTATAGGTATGCTGTCATTCAACACGGTGTTTGCCGAAAATGATTTCGAGACCGGTCAGGTATTCTATTCGGGCGACGGCAGGGAAAAAGTCATTGCTCTGACCTTTGATGACGGTCCGCACAAGTACCGTACTCCGGAAATACTTGATATTCTGAAAAAATACAATGTGCGCGCTACCTTTTTCGTGGTAGGGGAGATGGCGGAGGCATCGCCGGATATCATCAGACGCGAGCTTGCCGAAGGGCATGAGATAGGAAACCATACTTTCTCTCATTCCAAAATGAGGAAAATGACGCCCGCTTCGCTCAAAAACGAAATAGAGAAGACCGAGGAAGCGATATTTGAGATAAGCGAATACCGTCCGAAACTTTTCAGACCTCCCGAGGGGTGGTGTTCGGATACAATTGCAAAGGCGGCGGGCGCGCTTGATTATAATATTATTCTTTGGAATATCGACACACTTGATTGGGCGCACAATCGGGTCGATAAGATATGCACAAATATAATTGAAAATCACAAGCCCGGCAGTATTGTGCTTTTCCACGATTATATTTCGGGCAAAAGTCCGACTCCCGAGGCGCTTGAAAATATTATTCCCAAGCTGCTTGACGAGGGATATCGGTTTGTTACCGTTTCCGAATTGCTCGGCGAAGAAGCCGATGACGGTTTTGAAGCGACGGCAAAGTGAGCTTTTGCAATGAAGTCAGGCAAGCACTACGCTGTATGCGGATATAAGGCGGTGAAGCTTTGAAAAGGAAAACACACGAACGGCCGGATAGTGTACCGAAGTCCGACGGCGGCTCTTTTTCCGTATTATTGCTTCACCGTCTGATTTTTGCTTCGGTACTGTTCGGTATCGGCATGAACGCTTTTATTATCCCCTGCGAGGGGGTCGCCGGAGGATTTTCCGGAGTGGCGCTGATATTTAATCTGATTTTCGGTTCCCCCGTAGGTCTGACCGTAATACTTCTGAACCTGCCTTTTCTTGCGGCTAATGCCGCCGTATACGGCTTCGGGTATATAAAGCGCGCTCTTATAGGGGTGTTTTTGACCGGAGGATTTACCGAGCTGTTTGACAGGGCGCAGCCGATGATGCCGGGCAGACTTTCGGGAGCCTTGCTCGGGGGCGCTTTTGTCGGAGTCGCTATGGGCATGATCTTTTCGCTCGGCTATTCGACCGGCGGTACGGATCTCGCCGCTTCGCTTATCTGCCGCACACGCCTCGGAGGCAGGCTGTCGCTCGGTATGCTTATATTTGTCTGCGACGCACTTATTATTGCCGGCGGTTATGCGGCGGTGAGAGACTCGGACGGCGCATTGCTGGCTGTCATCTGCGTCATCGTGCAATCGTTTTTTATAGACGCGGTGATGAAACGAAGAAAGAAAATATTGTGAATGAAAACAAAACTTTCGGGTTTGGTCACACGGTGTTTAAAAGTCTGTGCTATATTAAAAAAGTTAGGGGGAGTGCACATGAATATACCGATGTTACTTAAGCCGAAAGCGATGATCGCGTTTCTTAACGACACAAACACCGTGCGTCAGGGACTTGAAAAAATGAACTATCACGGGTACACTGCGCTTCCGGTGATCGATGATGAGGGCAGGTATTGCGGAACGGTGAGCGAGGGCGATTTTTTGCGGCTCATGCATGACATAAAGTATGGAAAGCGTCCTGAGGGCAAGTACATAATCAGAGATATAATGCACAAACCGCGTGATGCCAGAAACGCTCCTGTCACGGTCAACGCAACGCTTGATGAGCTGTACGAGCGGGTTATCGATCAGAATTTCGTGCCGGTAACCGATGACAGAGGAATGTTTATCGGGATAGTTACCAGACGTGACGTGATAATTCAACTTTACGGCAAATATAAAGAACTTGAGAAAAATTCGGGCGACTGCCCGATCTGCTCCGGAAAATAAAAAATCGGCGGTGAGTATGATATGCACCCCAAAAGTTA
>DHJP01000107.1:4091-4518 GCA_002404395.1 Clostridiales bacterium UBA4717 | reverse complement strand
GTGTTCGCCGCGCTGACGGGTGCCGTGGTGCGTAACTACGGAGTCGGCGGGACCCGAATCGCGCGGAACACTGCGCCGAGTGAGAATCCGCAGTATGACCGTGACTTTAATTTGCGCGCGGACGAGATGGATCCTGATGCTGATATTGTAGTGGTTTTCGGCGGTACAAATGATTTCGGTCACGGAGACGCGCCGCTCGGTAATATGGAAAGCCGCGACGAACATACATTTTACGGCGCACTGCACACGCTATGCCGCAAGCTTTACGAAAAATACCCTGATTCGGAAATAGTATTTATGACTCCCACTCACCGATTGGGCGAGGACAGACTTTTTAACGAGCGCGGCGTCAGACTTGAGACCTCGCTTTCCGGATATGTTGATATTATCAAGGAGGTCACGCGCTATTATTCGATCCCGACGCTCG
>DHJP01000107.1:3880-4056 GCA_002404395.1 Clostridiales bacterium UBA4717 | reverse complement strand
CTCGACTTATATTCAATGAGCGGGCTTACTCCCGAAGTTGATATTATCAAAGAAAAGTATATGCCGGACGGACTTCATCCGAGTGACGCCGGAGCGGAGATCCTGGCAAAGCGTCTGGCAAGCTTCCTGCGCGCACTGTAAGCGCGACAGACAAAAAAGTTGACCTCCGTTCGGGG
>DHJP01000107.1:0-3852 GCA_002404395.1 Clostridiales bacterium UBA4717 | reverse complement strand
CCGTTCGGGGTCAACTTTTTTTAATGCCTTTATTGATTATTCGGTCGGGAAACTCCGACTCTCCGATGAGGTCTGCGGCGTTAACGTCAAGCGCGTCGGCGATCGCAAACAGCGCGCCAACTGTAAAGTCTTTGACTAACCCGGGTGCTTCGATATAACCGATGAATGTACGACTGACATTTGCTTTTTCGGCTAATTGTTCTTGCGAAAGTCCGCGCATCTTTCTGATTACTGCTATTGTTATTCCAAGTTGAACTAATCGGTCTCGGTTTTCAAGCGTGATTTCTTTGCCCATGACTTTAATTCCATTCGATTTTTATTATATTATATCCGACAGGAAAAATAATAACCATAAATGTATGTTTACTCTTGACTAAACATATTTACAGTGATATAATTTTGTTTGCAAATTAAGCAAAAACGGTATTGGCAATAATATGTTGACACAACAATAATCGGAGATTGTTATGAGAGAGAAATCAGACGGAAAAGGTATCGTAAGACAAACAAGCAAGGATATAATGTGTGTAGCGATCATCGGTCATAATGATATCAAAGAACCGCTTTGGGTTATCAGGCAAGCTCTTAATACGGTTATGTTTGCTTTGATGGTCAGAAGTGAAAAGGTCAACTTTCATTTCGGCAGAGAGGGCGGGTTTGACAAATATGCCGCAGTTATTATAACAAGTATGATAAACCGTCTCAGGCTGTTCAACTTTCACCGTATTTACGATTTACCGTATATGCCTCCGTATTTTGAAGAGAAAGCAGTATATTATTATCTGTTTTATGATTATATAGA
Source organism: Clostridiales bacterium UBA4717 (assembly GCA_002404395.1). Lineage (GTDB taxonomy): Bacteria > Bacillota > Clostridia > Oscillospirales > CAG-272 > UBA4717. The sequence goes on along the minus strand of DHJP01000107.1, from coordinate 3,050 downwards.
CGATAATAATACAATAGACGCGACCGTTTTGAAAGACGCGGACGAGAGGGAGCGTGCGGTTCTGAGACGGGATCGGGAAATTATTGATAAGTCTTCACTGTGTATATTTTATTCGCCGTTTGACAAGTGTGCCGCGTGTACAACTTATGCTTCAATGTGTTATGCGCGAAGAATCGGAAAGCGGGTTATAAATCTTGCGGAGATCAATGAGGTCGAAGCACTGAGAAGCATATTTTTCAAATGGTATGATGATCCGTGTGAATAAAAAGCAGCCGCCTTTTGCAGGGTCAGCGTCAGCCAAAGGTCTGATCGAAGTCGGACTATTGGAATGACGGATCAATGCAAAGGCGGCTGTCTGAGTTCTGAAAATTACTCGGCGTCTTCCCAATTATGGAAAACGTTCTGAACGTCGTCGTTGTCCTCAAGGTGTTCAAGCAGAAGATTCATGTACTTGATATCTTCTTCGTCGGTTAATGAAACATAGGTTGCAGGAACTTTATCGGGATCTGCGGATTCGATTTTGTAACCGAGCTTTTCAAGGGCTTCTCTGACCGCGCCGAGATCCGAAACCTCGGTGCTTATCTCGAATACCTCGTCTTCGGCGGCAAAATCGGTTGCTCCGGCTTCAAGCGCGTCCTCCATGAGCTTGTCCTCGTCGATTGAGCCGTCGTTTTCGATTATGATAAGTCCGCGGTCGGTAAACATGAAGCTTACGCATCCGGTGGTGCCGAGATTGCCGTGGAATTTGTCGAAGTAGTGGCGGATATCCGAGGCGGTACGATTGCGGTTGTCGGTGGTGGTCTCGACGATCACCGCAACGCCTGCCGGTCCGTAGCCCTCGTAGGTGATCTCTTCGTAATCAACGTTGTCGCTTCCCATAGCTTTCTTTATCGTGCGGTCAATGTTATCGTTCGGCACATTGTTGCTTTTGGCTTTTGCGATAAGATCGCGCAGCTTGGAATTTGAAGTCGGGTCTCCGCCACCCTCTTTAACGGCGATCATAATTTCTTTACCGATCTTCGTAAAGACCTTCGCGCGCTGTGCGTCGGTCTTTTCTTTTTTGTGCATAATATTTTTCCATTTGCTGTGTCCTGACATTTTTATCTCCGTTCCGCCGTTTATCGGCTGTAAAATTAACTTATTTGTGTATTATTGTGTTATCAGATTTTTTCGGTGGGTTTGATGCAGATAAGCTTGAGCGCACTTCCGAGTACGTCGCGTACTGCTTCGGTGAGCTTGAGCCGCGTAAACTTGACATCGGTATCGTCGGTACCTGCAATCGGGCAGGCATGATAGAAGCGATTGAATGCGCCGCAGATATCGAGAATATATCTGGTAATTATCATAGGTTCGTATTCGGCAAGTGCGGCTTCCACACGCTCGGGGAAAAGTGTGAGAATCTTAAGCAATGCTGTCTCCTCGGCGGCGGTAAACTTAGGCGCTCCGAATACGGGTGAATTTTTCTCGATCAGTGAGCAGGTACGCGCGTAGGTATACTGCGCGTAGGGTCCGGTATCTCCGTCGAACGAGAGCGCGTCTTCAAGTACAAAGTTAATGTCCTTGATACGGCTGTTCGACAGGTAGTGGAACACGATCGCGCCGACTCCGACCGCTTCGGCAACTTCATCGCGGTTTTCAAGCGTTGGGTTTTTTTCGGCAATAATTTCGCGCGCCTTATCGACAGACTGTTTAAACAGATCGCGCAGAAGCACGACGTTTCCGGTGCGCGTAGCAAGCTTTTCACCGCCGATCGAAACCGTTCCGTAAGGCACGTGTACAAGCTTATCGGCAAATTCGAGTCCCATAAGCTCTACTACCTTGAACCATTGGGCAAAGTGCAGGCTCTGTCCGGCAGAGGTGACATAAATATTTTTGTCAAAGTGATATGTACGCCAACGGTAGAGTGCGGCGGCGATGTCGCGGGTAGGGTAGAGTGTGGAGCCGTCACGCTTCAAAATAAGGCAGGGCGCCATGTTGTATGCCGACAGATCAACGATCGATGCGCCGTCGTCAAGCTTGAGGAGATTTTTGTCCTTGAGCATTTGTACGACTTCGGGCATCTTATCGGTGTAAAAGCTTTCTCCGGCATAGCTGTCAAAGCTGATACCGAGCTGTTTATATGTCTTCTCGTATTCCTTAAGGCTTATGTCGATAAATTTGCGCCAAAGCTTGAGATTATCCTCGTCACCGTGCTCAAGCTTGGTAAACTCGGCACGTGCCTTGTCATTAAGTTCGGGTGTTTTCTCCGCTTCTTCATGGAATTTAACATAAAGCGCGACCAAAGCGTCAATTCCGCCGCTTTCGATATCTTCTGGCTTGCCCCAATTGCGGTAAGCGACAATAAGTTTTCCAAACTGTGTGCCCCAATCGCCGAGATGATTAACGCCTATACAGTGATAGCCCGCAAATTCATGAAGCATTTTGAGCGAATGACCGATAACGGTCGTGCCGAGATGCCCGATATGAAATGGCTTTGCAACATTCGGCGACGAGTAATCGAGCACTACTGTCTTGCCGATCCCCTCCGAAAGCTTGCCGTAGTCAGTGCCGGCGGTGCAGATCTCAACGAGACGGTTTTCGCAGAATGCGTTTGAAATAAAGAAGTTAAGATATCCGCCGGCAGGCGTGACCTGCCCGACTTCGGGCAACTTGTCCGACAGCGCCCCGGCAAGCTCGGCGGCGATCGCCGGAGGCGCTTTGTGAAGCGCACGGCTCAGCTTGAAGCAGGGAAATGCGAGATCCCCGAGCGTCGGGTCGGGAGGATATTCAAACATATCGGCGATCTGTACGGCGTCAAGTCCGCAGTCTGTACCGATTACCGAAAGTATCGCTTCCGCGACGGAGTTTTTGAATTTTTTCATATATAGTATAGCCTTTCTGATTGAATATGTTGATTTGTCGTGCTTATGCTTTAAGCAGTTCGGCTTTGAGTTCCTGCGCTTCGTTTTCGATGATGCTTCGCTCGTCAAACGGTATATGCTCGCCGCGGATCAACTGATAGCGCTCATGCCCTTTGCCGGCGAGAATTATCACGTCGCCCGGGCAGGCGT
>DHJP01000142.1:783-3313 GCA_002404395.1 Clostridiales bacterium UBA4717 | reverse complement strand
CTGGTAGAGCACCTTGCCGAGTTTATCCGATGAGGAAAAGCCGGTCGTCAGTATTTTGGTGATCCCGCCGAGCGCGTGCGGGGCGTTGAAGCACAACAGCAGTATAAATCCGATAATCAGTCCGAAAATTATTGATACTATTGACGACAGAAAGCTGACATTGCCGGGCTTTTTGAAAGCCGCCGACAGTTTTTTTGCAAATTTTTTCATATTATTCCACACTGCCCTTATGTAAATATTTATTACGGACGGTCATTTGCCGATGCTTGGTCACAAGCCGCCTTTTGCCGCTTGGCTCCCGACATATAAAGTCCGAGCTCCTCGTTTGTGGTGGATTTCGGTGTAAATTCGCCGGTGATCTCGCCCTCATACATGACAAGGATGCGGTCGGAGATATCCATGACCTCGTCAAGTTCAAACGAAACGAGCAATATGGCTTTTTTCTGCTTCCGCTCGTCGATCAACTGACGGTGGATGCCCTCTATCGCACCCACGTCAAGTCCTCGTGTGGGGAGCGCCGCCACAAGCAGTTCATGGTCGCGGTCGACTTCGCGCGCGATTATCGCTTTTTGCTGATTTCCGCCTGACATACTGCGGGCGATCGTTACCGAGCCGTCTCCGCTTCGCACATCAAACTTCTCGATCAGCCGATCCGAATAGTCACGACGCTTTGAAAAGCGGATGAAGCCGCATTTCGAGAGGTCCCCGTCGCGGTATTTCTGAAGGGCTAAATTTTCTTCAAGTGTGAAGTCGAGCACCAGGCCGTGCTTCTGACGGTCCTCGGGAATATGTGACATTTTCAGCTCCGAGCGTTTGGCGACCGAGGCGTGGGTAATATCGTGACCGCACAGCATGATCCTGCCGCCGACGGGTGAAGTCAGTCCGGTAATTGCCGAGATAAGCTCGGACTGACCGTTGCCGTCGATCCCGGCAATGCAGACGATCTCTCCCTCGTGTATGTCGAAGCTGACGCGGCGCACGGCATTTTTGCCGTGTTTCTTTGACGCTACGGTAAGGTCTTTTACCGAAAGTACCGTTTCACCGGGCGTACACTCGGATTTCGGAGTGGAGAAGCTTATGTTCCGTCCTACCATCAGCTTTGAAAGCTCTTCTTTGTTTGTATCGCAGATGTTGACGCAACCGACGAATTTTCCTTTTCTGAGCACCGTACAGCGGTCGGCACAGGCAAGTATCTCGCCGAGTTTATGCGTAATGAACAAGATCGACTTGCCCTCGCGCGCAAAGTTTTTCATTATTAAGATCAGCTCTTCGGTCTCCTGAGGGGTCAGCACCGCCGTAGGCTCGTCAAAGATCAGTATATCGTTATCGCGGTAGAGCATTTTCAGAATTTCAACGCGCTGCTGCATACCGACGCTGATATCCGAAACGAGCGCGTCGGGGTCGACCGAAAGTCCGTATTTTTCGATCAGCGCGTCAACCTTCTGACGTGCCGCCCGGCGGTCGATAAAGCCGAATCTGGTCGGCTCGGCTCCGAGAATTATGTTGTCGAGCACGGTGAAACATTCGACTAGTTTGAAGTGCTGGTGCACCATTCCGATCCCGAGGCGCGAAGCGTCGTTAGGGTCGGAGATCTTTACGGGCTTTCCGTCCTTGAGTATTGAGCCGCCGTCCGGTTCGTAAAGTCCGAAAAGCACGCTCATCAGCGTGCTCTTCCCGGCGCCGTTTTCGCCGAGCAGAGCGTGTATCTCGCCGTGCTTCAGCCGCAGGGTTATATCGTTGTTTGCAATATTGTTTCCGAAACGCTTGGTAATATTAAGCATTTCTATTACGTATTCGCTCATTTATCAAACCGCCCTTTCAGAAGGAGTTATGTGTTCGGTTTTTGGTCGATCGGCAATTCTGCCGCGCGTCGGAGGTCGTATATAAGGAAAATCGGGCAGGGCTTTGACCCTGCCCGACGGCTTTCAGGAAATGTTATGCTTTAACTTGTTTTGTCGTCTGACCTAACGGATCAGCTCTGATAATCGACTGTAATATCCACTTCGGGAGGATTTGCAGTGTCGTCGGATACCGTGATCTCACCGGATTTGATCTTCTCAAAGAGAGCTTTGTATTCGTCAACGGTAAAGAAATCAAATCTCCACGAAGCTTCTGCAGTAGGAAGTCCTACGCAGTTTTCGGCTGCGCCGAGCTTTGCGGTCTTGCCTGCAAGCTCTTCGCTCCACTTGCCGCCGTTGTTGTAAAGTGCGGTAAGCGAATCAATGACCGAAGTCTTGAGCTCTTTCATAGCGGAAGTGATGATGGTATCGCTTTCGGCGCTCTGGTCAACGTCAACTCCGATGACCTTTTCATATGCTGCTTCGGCAGCCGCCGTTGCGGAAAGGTAGATACCGCCGCCGCAGGAGAATATCACTTCGGTACCGTCTGCGTACCAGCTTGCCATCTTGGTCTGGATATCGTCAGACGGTGCGAAACCGCCGCAATACCAATACTTGATGCTTACGGCCTCTTCGATCTCGAGCGCCTTTGCGGCATCATTTGCACCCTGTACGAAGCCGTAGCCGTAACG
>DHJP01000142.1:0-748 GCA_002404395.1 Clostridiales bacterium UBA4717 | reverse complement strand
AACGGATAACCGCCGGAACTGCGGCACCGCCGAGGAATCCGAGCTTGGAGTAGCCGTCGGATACTGCCGCATAGCCTGCAAGGTAACCTGCCTGCTCCTCTTTATAAAGGATGCAGTGGGTGTTTGGCTTGGTTTCATAGGTCTTATAGTCGGGAGTATGAGGCTCGCCGTCGATCAGAAGGAAGTTGACATCGGGATAGGTGTTCTGAACTTCGTATACCGCGTCTTCAAAGAGGTAGCCGGGGCATACCACGGTCTTTGCGCCTTTTTCGATCGCTGCGGTAATGCTTTCAACACGCGCTTCGGTCGAGTCTTCGCTCGGACGATAGTATGCGTAAGTAATATTGTTTGCTTCCGCATATTCGACAACGCCTTCCCAAGTGCCCTGGTTGAAGGATTTGTCGTCAATGTTTCCGACGTCGGTTACAAGTGCGATCTCATAACCGTCGGTTTTCTTTTCGGGAACGTCCGTGCTTTCGCTCTGCGATTCGTTTTGCGATTCGCTTTGAGATTCGTTTTGCGATTCGTTAGTGCCGCCGTTGCAGGCAGCGAGGGACAGTAGCATAACAAGTGCGAGGACAAGCGCGAGTAACTTTTTCATCGTTAAACCTCCGATAAAATAATAGTGTTTCGCCGGGTTGAACAAGCGCTTCGCTTCAAGCGGACGGCGTATGTCGCGTTTTTGCGTGTTTGAGTTTTGCGGTTGCGACGGCGCGGCAAATCCGCAGCTTGCGGCGGGGCTTGCTCA
>DHJP01000192.1:1939-5403 GCA_002404395.1 Clostridiales bacterium UBA4717 | reverse complement strand
TTGACATATTTTTCCTCCTGAAACAGTAATGATGTTGCAATGTATTCCGAACAGAACGGTTGCATTGCCGCTGTTTTTATGATACAATAATCATAAAAATATGTCAATATATGTTTGAATTGTTTGAAAACGAACATTCGATCGAACATTTGCTTGAGGTGAAATTCAATGGTGCTTAACGAACGTCAGAAAAAAATAATCGAGCTTGTCAAAGCAGCCAAGCACATATCGGTAAAAAAGCTTGCGTCCGAACTCTACGTCAGCGAAATGACGGTGCGCCGCGACCTTAAACTGCTTGAAACTTCGGGATATATACATCGTTACAACGGCGGTGCGACCTCAGCCCACGAATATGACGAGCTGCCGCTCGAATCGCGCCTGCATTTCAATACCAAAGAGAAAAAACAACTTTGCGAAAACGCCGCAAAATACTTGCACGACGGGATAACGGTATTTATCGACAGCTCCTCCACCTGCGAATATATCATCCCATTGCTCGCCGAATACCGTGACGTAAGGCTGATTACAAATTCGATAAAGTGTCTGCTCGAAGCCGCAAGGCAAGGGATCCCATGCGTAATAATCGGCGGCGGATATTACGAAAACGATATGTGCACCATAGGCGGCGACGCCGTTGACTTTATATCCCGATACAACATAGACGTAGCCTTTCTGACCTCACGCGGAGTAGATGAAGCGGGCAACGTCAGCGACAGCAACGATGCGCAAACTGCGGTACGCCGCGCGGTGATCCGCAGAAGCCGTGAGACGGTGTTGCTCTTTGACAGCTCAAAGCTCGGGAAAAGGTATATTTATTCGCTCATAAATTCCAAAGAGCTGACGCAGAACATACATATTTACATAATCGGCTGTAATCTGAAAGCTTGCTCAGATGAAATATAAAACAAAAATCGGTTGTCACAAGCGCAAAGGCTATGCTGACAGCCGATTTTTGGTCATCCCAAGGATTTAATTCCGCTATTTTCCGTTTTGTTCTCTTTCACGGTTTTGTATCTGCCGAGTCTGCAGCGCACACTGCGAAATGCGGTATGCTTGATTCCGAGCAATTCATCCATTTCGCGTGCCGCAGATTCATATGCCGAGTTGTTATGATGTACAAGCACATAATCGACTTTTTTCACCTTGCCCGATGCTTCGCGACAGAATCGCCGCACGGGCGCGGCAAGCGAAAATACCCAGATCGGTGCGCAAACGGTCACGTGTTCATATTTATCAATGCCGTCTACCGGCTTTATCGGCATATCCCATCTGTGCATGGCAAAGCGTCCGCACCACCAGAAGCCGAGCGTGCCGTCAACCGGTTCGGTTGCTTTGAGCTCAACTATTTGCGCTCCGACAGCGTCTGCAGTCTCATACGCAAGCTTTTTTACATACCCCATACGCGAAAAATATACCACGAGCCACTGCGGATCACTGCCGACGTTTCTGTAGTCCGAGGCATTGAAGGCAAAGGTTTCCTGATTCATAAACACGTAAGCGGCGTATCCGGTCAACGCCTGAATCAATCCGAAAAAGAAATACAGCGCTGACATGAAATTCGGCGGAAACATATAAAACTGAATACAGATCCACAGCATCAGCGTTACGCCGAAAACACCGCCGAGCACCACGCCCGATTTTTTATTTAAGATCAAAAGCACCGCCGCTGTGAGATTTGTCAGACCGTTGACTATCAGCAGTGCGATCCCCGAAAAGAGAAAATCACGGAACAATACATCGGCAAACGGCAGTTTTTGAAAGTACGGAAGCATGGCATCCATACCCATTATGCCCCCGCTCGTGTCAGCAAGCATGGCGACGGCGCCCGCTACCGCGCCGAGTCCGATAAACAAAGTCCAAAAGATCAGTGCGCGCCGTGTAGGTACAAATCTTGAGCCTTTTTTCATATTTACGCCTTCTTTATATGTAGCTTATGTTATATATCGCTTACAATTATATATCGAGCTTTTGAAATTGTCAACAAAAAAATAAAAAGGAACGTAAGATTTTTTTGTTATCCTACATTCCTTTTTTGATTTGATCCGAAGCACCGTTTTACACGGCAGATCAGCCGAGCACACTCCCGTCGGCAAGAGTAATTTTATATCCGTTGTAATTGATCGTACCGTCAATTTTGAGCGAAGTTATCGTACAATCGTCCGTCAGATTCCAGGTGCAGCCCTCGCCGATCGTAACGACAGCGTTATTATCAACCTCAGCGCCGTTTTCGGCATTTTCGACCACGTTGATACTCCCCGTAAGCACACTGCCGTTTTCAAGCGTCAGCTCAAGCGAAGACACGGTATCTACCAAAATGTCGCCTTCAAGGAGCTGTCCGTCTGCCGAAAGCTCAAGTTCGGCACCGTTTTTGCCGGCAGTCCCCCAACTGCGCGCCGCGCTGTTGCCTGTAACCCTCAAGAGAAGCGCATCATCATTTTTCGTAAGCTTTACATCCGAAAGCTTCATTTGGCAATGAGTGTTGGTTACATAAAACAGATCACCGTTCAATGCAGTAAGACTGCCGCCCGTCATAGTAAAATTTGATGTTCCGACCTCGGCATCGCCGCTCATCGACTGATAAATCATCACACCGTGAACGTTTTCGTCCGAACTGCTTCCTAAGGTGTCGCTCATGTTTCCCGAAACCGTGCAGTTTTGAAGCACAAGCGAATTTTTACCTTCAATAACAAGCGCTTCGGAGTTGTTTGCCGTCAGTACCGCGTTTGTTACCGTAATATCGGCGGTGGAATATACCGCCGGTGAATTGTAACCGTTTGAAATATAGCTTCCGCCCGTAACATTTACTTTTCCGCCTCCGCGGTCGGAGCGGATCGCCGCAGAAGAATTTCCTGAAGTATCAACGGTCAGATTGCTCGCAATCGTCGTTCCGCCGCCGGTCGTCTGAATGCCTCCTGAATTATCGGCGCTCGTAGTAATTACCGAATCCGAGATATTTACAAGCGTTCCGCTTCCGTAGCTGAACACTCCGTTCCCGTTCTGTGCCGAAGAATTTATTTCAGCATTATTGATTGTAACATTGGCGCCATTCGTGGCAAGCAATGCGGCATTCATTCCGTAGAAATCGCCGTTTTCGGTATTGGATGTGGCTCCGGTGCTCTTTTCAACCTTGACTCCGTCAAGCTTCACGGTCGCTCCGTCCACCCGCAGTGCGTTTTCATCGTCTCCGATTGAAGTATAGACCGTGTTTTCAAAACTGCCGTCTTCGGTTATTGTATTAGCGCTCTCACCTTGAGTAACTTCCGAAGCGCCGCCGAATCCGCCCGGGAAGGTGCCGCCGGGTCGATTTTCGAGTGTGACTACAATGACTGTTTTCGCTTCGCCGTTCGTATCAAAAGTAACTTTAAGGATATCGCCGCTTGCAATTTCGGCAGCATCTACTGCTTCCGAAGCCTTGATCACCGATGCGTTTGAAATATCGACCGTGAGCATTTCTTCACCCGCAG
>DHJP01000192.1:0-1820 GCA_002404395.1 Clostridiales bacterium UBA4717 | reverse complement strand
CCGTCATTCGCTTCTCCGTTCGGTCGCTCGGGCGGTATCATGTTTCCGTCATTCGCTTCTCCGTTCGGTCGTTCGGGCGGTGCCATGTTTTCCGATTCATTCTTTTCGTTATTTCCATTTTCGTCAACAAAACTCACCGTCGGAGAATTTTCGTCAAAACCGCCGTCCGAGATAAGTTCACCCAAGCGGAGCGTTAACGATGTACCGTCTGCATTGATAACTTCACCCGTAACCGTTGTTGAGGCATACGGAGAATCTGCATTTGTCTTTCCGCAGGCGCCGAGCGAGAATATAAATAGTATCGCGCAAAGTAATGACAAGCTCTTTTTCATTTCAGTCTCTCCTTATCATGTAAGATATAATTTTCGGAAACTGCCGCCGCAAGCCCCACGAACATTTCGTGTTCAAGCTCAAAGCCGCCTTTCCCGCCGCTGTAGTGATTATATCCCATTTGATTGAAGATTGAAGAAGCAAAGGCCGAAAGTAAAACGAAAATTATTTGAAAAGAACATGAAATCGTTAAACTATCAGCTACCTTACCGCCGACTTTCTATATTCGAGCGGATTTTTTCCGTATTTACGCTTGAATATTTTTCTGAAATAGGTCTCATTTTCATACCCGACCTCCTTGATGACCTGACTTATCCCGAGTTCGGTATTGATCAAAAGTGCTGCCGCCGCAGTACATCGTTTATCCTGCAGATTTTCCGAAAAACTCCTTCCGGTCAGCGCTGTGATCTGTTTTGATACGTATGTCGTTGAATATCCGAGTTTATCTGAGAGCTCGGAAATATTCGCGTTTTTCAGATTTGCGTCGATATAACGATTGACTTCACTCAGAAATATATCCTTCCTGCTCTCGGAGTTTTTGTATTCTTTCATGTTTCCGAGCGATCCAAGCACTTCCTTATAGTGCGGAATAGACGGGGCGGCACCCTTGCGTGTAACCGCGATTGCCGATGCCGCAGCTGCCGTTTTCAGTATCTTACGGCAGTCGTCATTTCTTAATAATCCGGCAACAAAATATCCGGTGAAAGTATCGCCTGCCGCAGTGGTATCAACAGCGTCTGCGAAAAACGCGGGCTGATATATTTCGCTTGAAGCGTCAGAATATATACAACCGCGTTTTCCGAGGGTCAGCACCACCTTAAGCTTCGGATACTTTGCTTTTAGCCGATAAAGGCACTCATGCGGCTCGGCACACAAAGTAATTGCCGCCGCCTCTATTTCATTCAGGATGAGATATGTAAGCATATTGAAATCAATTTCATTTAGTGTATCGGTAATCGGAGAGGGATTAAGGATTATACACATTCTCTTTTGATAGGCACGTCTTATAATATATTCAATATTGTTGATCTCATTCTGCAAAAGCAGTATATCTCCCGTCTCAAAAGCTTCAAGCACACTGTCAATATAGTCTTTACTTATCACTCCGTTTGCTCCGCGGAACACGCATATGGCATTTTCGCCCGAGCTTCCTACATAAATGATCGCATGACCGCTTTTTTCTTCTGTGTTCTGGGTCAATGACAGGTTTACTCCGTTTGATTCAAGCATATCCTTGAGCAACTGCCCGTCGCGCCCGAAGCAACACGCATGATAAACTTCGCCGCCGCCTTTGGCGACCGCGATAGATTGGTTAAGTCCTTTCCCGCCGGGAAAAATTTCAAGCTTATCCGAAGTCAATGTTTCACCGGGCTTAACGATATGATCAAGAGAATAGACGTAATCAATATTGCACGAACCGAAATTCAGTACTTTCATATTATACCCCGCTAATTTGCAAAGTAACGCTTGGAAATAGGCAGTTTAATCGT
>DHJP01000170.1:3850-4778 GCA_002404395.1 Clostridiales bacterium UBA4717 | reverse complement strand
TCATCAGCGACATGAGTATCTGCGTGATATATGTGACCGCCGCCATGACCGCGCCGACCTCCATGCCGCCGAGGTTTATCTGCACGCCGCCGATATACATTATCGCAAGCACAGAGCCGTTCATTATCACCATCATCACGGGGCTTATCAGCGACATGATCTTTGCGACCTTAAGGTTCGTGGCGCACAGTTCGGTATTTGCCGCGCCGAAGCGTGCGATCTCATGTTCCTCTCTGACATACGCCTTTACGACGCGCGCACCGTTGACGTTTTCCTGCACGATCGAATTTACGCGATCAAGCTTCTGCTGCATTTTTGAAAACATCGGAGTTGCCACAGACAGCATGACTACGATCAGCACGAGCTGAAGCGGCAGCGAGATCACGAGCACCTTTGCAAAATTCACGTTCAGGTTAAGGCACATATATATGCCGCCGATGAAGAACATGGGCGCGCGCACAAACATTCTGAGCATCATTGACACGAGATCCTGCACGGTATTTATATCGTTTGTCAGTCTCGTCACGAGCGAGCCCGTCGTAAACTTATCGGTCTGCTCAAGCGAAAGTCCCATCACTTTCTTAAAGACGTCGTTGCGCAGATCGTTTCCGAAGCGCTGTGAGGCGTTAGTGGCAAAGATCGAGGTGCCGATACCGAAAACGCCGCCGAGCACGGTCAAAGCGAGCATCAACAGTCCGGTCTTGATTATGTATTCGGTTCCGAGTCCGCCGCGTATACCGTCGTCCACGATACTGCTCATCAGCTTCGGTTGGAAAAGGTCCATGGCGACCTCTCCGATCATGAACAGCGGTGCAAGTATCGCCAACAGTATGTATGGCTTAAGATATTTTGCAAGCTTCATTACAACACTTTCCTGCCGCCGTAGGCGGCTCATAATACAAACGGCAATTTTCGCGGCAAAGCCTCG
>DHJP01000170.1:1945-3683 GCA_002404395.1 Clostridiales bacterium UBA4717 | reverse complement strand
TCGGAAATTGCAGAAGCGAAGCACATAGCTTCACGCACCAAAGACTATACTTTCGCGGTCCCTGCCGCACAAGGCGGCTCATAAATCAAACGGCAATTTTCGCTGCCGCAACGCGGCAGAAATTACCGCGTAAAGTCCGAGACTGCGTTTTTTACAGACTTCGTATCAGTCAGGTTCAAGGTTATCCGAAATGCGCACGAGAAACGCCTTGAGTTTTTCACACTCCGACTCGTCAAAGCCTTCAAGGGCTTCCTTTTCCGCAAGCTTTATGCACTCTATTATCTTTTTGTCGAGCGCAAGTCCCGCTTCGGTGAGTGAAAGTCTGAGCTGTCTTGCGTCCTTATCGTCGGGCGTGCGCACCAGAAGTCCCTCTCTTTCCATCTTCTCCACCGTCACGCTCACGCTCGGCGCGCTGACGTGTGCAAAGCGCGTCAGCTCCGACTGTGTAATACCGTCTCTGTGCGCAAGCACAAAAAGCACGCGGCGGTATCCTGATGAGACTCCCGCCTCCTCGCAAAGCACTCTCATTCGGTCGTGCATAAGCTTTGAGACCGTATCGATCTCCATCATCGGAGTTTTCTCGCTGTGCGGAAGCTTCGGCGGGCGCAGTTCATGCTTGATTTCACATTCGTTCATGCCTCATCCTCCTTTCGCGGATCTTCATAATAGTTAATTACCTAACTAATTATAAGCATGCCTTTGCATTTTGTCAAGAGGCTTTTGAAAAAAAGTAGGCAGAAGTGTTAATTTTTTTATATTATTACATTATTATACTTGAAACGGGAAAGGTTTTGTGTTAAAATCAAACTGTAAAATATTACGGCAGACTTGCCGATTTACAGGAGGTTTTACTATGGCATTACCGGTTGCACTTCAGCTTTACTCGGTTCGCGACAATATGGAAGCGGACTTTGAAGGCACTCTTAAAAAGGTTCACGAGCTTGGCTATCAGGGCGTTGAATTTGCCGGACTTTTCGGACACAGCGCAAGCGAGGTCAAGGCGCTTTGCGAAAAATATTCACTCGTACCGATCTCGGCTCACGTTCCGCTTGTTGACATGATCGCCGACACCGAGGGCGTACTTAACACCTACAAGGAGATCGGTTGCAAATTCATCGTTGTTCCCTACGTTACCGAGGAAAGACGTCCCGGAGCGGAAAAGTTCGACGAGACCGTTGAGGACATCACCCGCATCGGCGCATACGCGCACAAGATCGGGCTGACTTTGCTCTACCACAATCATGATTTTGAATTTGTCAAGCTTGGCGACGAGATCGGTCTTGACGTGCTCTACAACAGAGTGCCGAAGGACTGCCTTGAAACCGAGATCGACGTATGTTGGGCTAACGTCGGCGGCGTTGATCCGGCAAAATACGTACTCAAATATACCGGACGCGCTCCCGTCGTGCATCTCAAGGACTTTGCGGGTGTTCCGAAGGGCAGACTTTACGCGCTCATCGGACTTGACGAAGACGATAAGTCAAGCTCCTCCACCTTTGAATTCCGTCCCGTCGGCTACGGCAAGCAGGAAATGCCCGGTATCCTTGACGCTTCGGTCAAGGCAGGCGCAAGCTGGGTCGTCGTCGAGCAGGACAATCCCTCGATGAACAAGACGCCGCTTGAGTGTGCCGAAATGTCGAGAAATTACCTCAAGACTCTCGGTTGGTAATCCGTCTACACTTATAAAAAAGTTTCCGAGGCTCGCATTTTCGTGTGAGCCTCGGATCTTTTTTATTAT
>DHJP01000170.1:612-1916 GCA_002404395.1 Clostridiales bacterium UBA4717 | reverse complement strand
TCATAGAGTGCCGCAGAAAGCCGGGCGCTCCGCAAGGCGAAAGAGGGTGTGAAATATCACGCCGTTAAAACGGAGAGGAAAGTTCACGCCGCGCTTTGCGTATCAGGTGCGCTGACAGAATGCGTCAGCGCGGGCGAAGCCGGCTTGAGCTGCGCCGCGCTTCGGCGCAGACTTTACGCAGGATCCAAATGCCTGTAACCTCGCTTCTGAGCACTTGCGATGCATGAAGCTTTCATCTCGGTTTGGGACGCCTGCAGCTGCGGCAGTAAGCGAACACCGCCTTATGTTTTGAAAAGCCGTCATAGATCGCGCGCGCCGTTTCGGAATTCAATATATCGTCAAGCTCGTCGTCAAAAATATTACCGAGGGCGAGCGCCCCGTCGTGATCAAGACAGCACGGGACCACGGTGCCGTCCGAGAGCACGCCGAATTGGTCGCGCAGGGCAAAGCAAAACTGCTCGGAAGCTTTCAAATCCACGTCGGTGTCCGCCTCATCGGCGGTATCTTCAAGCTCCGGCCATTTGAAGCGCGCTCCGTATTCAAGATACAGCCGCTCGCGCAGCTTACTTCCGCACCGCACAGGCTCCCACGCGTCCTCAAACGTCCGATGCAGCCATCCAAGCACACGGGAATTGAAGCCGCCGCCATGATCGGGCGCGTTTTCGTTCCAAAGTCTGAGCACGGTTATTTTGCCTGCTTCTGCGCTCGCTTTTGCAAACTCAAGCACGCCGTCAAGGTAGTGCCCGAGCACCTCGTTTTTAAGTGACTCTCCCTCTGCCGAATGGAGCGACACGCTGAGCTTATAAAGGTTTTTACAAGATAATAACAGCCCCGCCCTTTGCGTTAAGAGAGTGCCGTTTGTCGTAAGCATCACCTTGAAAGCATACTTATCGCAAAGCGACAGTATCTCAGAAAGTTGCGGATGGGTGAGCGGTTCGCCCATCAGGTGCAGATAAAGATACTTTACCCTGCCGTCAAGCTTATCAAGCACGCGCTTGAACTCGTCGGCGCTCATATAGCGCGCGGGGCGCTTATGTCCTACGCAGAAATCGCAGTGCAGATTGCAGATATTCGTTATTTCAACATATGCCTTATCTATCACGGCTCGTCCTCTCGTTTTTGAAGAACTGATACAGTCGGCAGGGTATCATGCCGTTATAAAGCTTCTTGATCTTATCGGCGCGTTTTCCGTACAGCCGTTCAAAGTTTTCGCACGGAGTCAGCACATACACCTGCCAGGGTGCGGCGGCGCGGAAAGCCTCGCCGAGCCGCTTATACAGCGCTTCGGCCTCGGTAAGGGTCAT
>DHJP01000170.1:0-574 GCA_002404395.1 Clostridiales bacterium UBA4717 | reverse complement strand
GCCGTAGGGCGGATTGCAGACGAGCGTGCCGCGCCGATCGGGTCTTTCAAGTTTTGCTGCGTCTGCGGTGAAAAAGCTGAGCCGGTCGCCGACTCCGGCACGGCGCGCGCTTTCTTTTGCGATCTCAAGCACCGACGCGTCGATATCGGAGCCCCATGCTTCAAACGCGCTGCCGCGTTTCACCATATCCGCGGCTTCCTCCCGTGCGAGCTTCCAATGCTTTTCGGGAAACGCCGCAAAGGCTTCGGCGGCAAAGTTTCGGTTTACTCCGGGAGCGCGCCCGGTCATAAGCATAGCCGCTTCGATCACTATTGTGCCCGAACCGCAGAGCGGGTCCCAAAGCAATACGTCCTCGCGCGGGCGTGCAATCGCGGCGACAGCCGCCGCAAGCGTTTCGCGCAGCGGCGCTTCGCCTGCATGAGGACGGTATCCTCGTTTATGCAGCGCGGTCCCGGTCGTGTCTATCATCAGCATTGCGCGGTCCTTGAGCAGGAAAAATTCAAGCTTGTACATCGCTCCGCTCTCGTCAAACCATGCGCGGTGATATTTTTCGGAAAGCCGCTTTACGACCGCT
>DHJP01000199.1 GCA_002404395.1 Clostridiales bacterium UBA4717 | reverse complement strand
GCATTTTGCCGTATTTCTGAGTCTTGAGTCCGAGCGCGCCGCCGAAAACTTCCTGATTCATAAATACGGTACGCATGATCTCACCGAAAGCAAGCGTTACTATTGCAAGATAGTCGCCTTTCAGTCTGAGAGTCGGAAGTCCTATAAGCAGTCCGAAAACCGCGGCGGCAATTCCGCCGACAAGCATTGAGAGGATCAGGACAATAAGCTTTGAATCTATTACCGTGTGCAGATAATTCGCAAAGAAACATCCGAGATAGGCACCAACGCACATAAAGCCGGCATGACCGAGGCTGAGTTCACCCAAAAAGCCTACGACCAGATTAAGCGAAATGGCAAGAATAATACTGTATGAGATCTGTGCCAAAAGCAACGCGGACGAGCCTTTTATGCCGCCCGAGACTCCGAGCACAAGCGTAGGAATAAACAGCGCAAGAACGAGTATATAGTTTACAATGTATTTAAACTTGAAATTACCTTTGTTTTTCATTCTTACACCTTCTCCCTGATTTTCTTTCCGAGCAGTCCGGTAGGCTTGACAAGCAATATAAGTATCAGCAAACCAAATTCGATCGCGGTCGTATAAGGTGCAAGCACGGGAACACTGAGGGCGAACTTTTCAATCACACCGAGCAGGATCCCGCCGATCATAGCGCCGGGGATCGAACCGATACCGCCGATGACCGCCGCGGTAAACGCCTTGATACCGGGCATCGAACCGAGGGTCGGCGTGATACTCGGGATCTGCATAAGATAAAACATACTCGCAAACGCCGCAAGCGCCGAACCGATCGCAAAAGTCAGCGTAATGATCGCGTTTACGTTAATTCCCATAAGCTGAGCCGCGCCGCGGTCTTCCGAAACCGCCAGCATGGCGCAACCGGCTTTAGTCTTGTTGATAAACACCGTCAGCCCGACCATAATTATCAGGCAAAGTCCGAGCGTCAGTAATGAAGAAACGCTTACCGATATGCCCGCAATGCTTACCGCGCCGAAGTTGCCTATTGATATCGTTTTTGACTTGGTACCGAAGATCAACTGAGCAATACTCTGCAATAAATAGCTGACTCCGATCGCCGTAATAAGCACCGCCAGCGGCGAAGCTCCTCTGAGCGGTCTGTATGCAACCCGCTCGGTGACTATACCGAGCACCGTACAGATCACTATCGCAGCTATGATCGCCGGAACCGCAAGTCCCGATACCAACATAGCGGTATAAATAGTATAAGCTCCCACCATGATGATATCGCCGTGTGCAAAATTAAGCATTTTGGCAATTCCGTACACCATGGTATATCCGAGGGCAATCAGGGCGTAAATTCCGCCGAGACAGAGCCCGTTGATCAGTGTATCCATAATTGAACCTTCATTCCGGCGCAGCCGGTTCAGTGGTCGGACTATCTATCATTTATCGTTGAAAATTCAAAAAGTCAGCTCCGTATCATAGTACGAAACCAAGGTTGACCGTTCTGCGGTCAACCTTGGCACAATACATAGCGCGTCCGAATTTATCTTGCAAGCGTTACTATATTAGCTTCCTTGTTGCAAGAACCTTCTGTTGTCCAAGTCATATTCTTGCCGGTTACGCCCGAGTAGCTGAACTCGCCGCCGGTAAGCACAGGCTTAACCTTTGCCGCCAGATCGGCAGGAGCGATCTTAACGTCGTCAACGCCCGCCGCCTTCATAGCTTCAAAAAGGATCATTACGGCATCGTATCCGTCAGCTGCGAACTGGTCGGGATCGGAACCGTATTTTGCTCTGTAATCGCTTACGAATTTTGAAACCGCTGCATCGGTGCTGTTAACATCGAAAGGCGTGATGTACTGAACGGTAGCGGTCACCGAATCATCAAGCTGATCCATAATGCCGTCAAGTCCGTCGCAGCCGAATACCGGTACGTTGTAATCGCTTGCAGCCGCCTTCTTCGCGATCAGACCTGCTTCGGTGTAGTAGATCGGAACGAAGATCACATCGCAGCCGGCGTCCTTAAGTCCGCTCACCTGAGTTGAAAAGTCCTTGTTGTTTTCCTTATTAAAGGTGTAAACGTAGTAATCGGAGCCGAGCACCTTACCGAGGTTGTCCATTTCTTCTTCAAATGCCTTGTATATACCTGAGGAATAAGTGTCGCTCGTATCATAGATTACGCCGATCTTTTCGTAGGTCTTGGTAAGCGTATCAGCAGCAATGCTACCCTGCTGAGGATCGCCGAAGCATACGCGGAACGCAGTATCGCTTGTTGCGATAACATCAGCGGCAGATGCGGAAGGCGTCATAAACAGAACGCTGTCGTCCTTTGCGCTTGCCGCGAAAGATGCGCAGGAGCCGGAGGTCACGCTGCCGATTGAAATCTGCATACCCGACTCAAGCAGCGTGGTGTATCCGGTTGCCGCCTTGTCTGCGGTTGCAGCGTCATCGAGAATTTCAAACTTAAACTTAGTGCCGTTGAGTCCGCCGGCTTCGTTAATTTCATATATAGCAAGCTCTGCACCGTTCTTTACCGAAACACCGTAAGCGGAAGCATCACCGGTAAGCGGACCGGTTGCACCGATAAAGTATTCGGTGTTCTTTGACGTGTATCCGTCAGAACCGCAAGATGCCATTGCCGCACACATAACGAGTGCCAGCATAACGCACAAAAATTTCTTCATCGTTTTCATGATTTTTCCAACCTCTCTTTAAAATATTTCAAAGGCATTCGGTATCACGATATGTCTCCGATGTCTTTCCGATATTGTATTATAAATCGTTCGGTTTGTCAATTTGCTATTTTTACATTCTTTTTTCGTTCATTTTGTGTGCTATTGTTTATTTTAACAACAAACTCCGACGGTATTTACCGTGCCGCAAGCAATTTTAGAATTTTTTTCTGAGGTTTCGTGTTTTTGCCGTAATTTTTTCGTTTTTTCGGTCAAAGTCGGAACCGATCGAAGGCACGGTCCGTTTTACCTTTATTTTTCGGTTTATAAATCTTGATTGTAGGTTTGTCAATGATGTGAGACC
>DHJP01000126.1 GCA_002404395.1 Clostridiales bacterium UBA4717 | reverse complement strand
GGAAAGTATCTGCTCAATATTCAGATGACCCTTTATTGTCATATCATTGCCGCCCGTGCCGAGATAGTAACCATAGAAGCTGCCGGCGAGTTTATCTGGCAGTATTGATTTTACCGTGCGGCAGAATGTAAGTATCGCGTCCGAAACGCTGCTTTGAACGCTTTCCTGAGAATCCATGACAAAGCGCGAGAACTCAGGAGAGCGGAAGTTGCCGTCGTCGCCTGCGCGGAAGGTCTCGGGCGAGAAAGGGACCGCTTCAAAATCGGGATAATTTTTGCCGTAAGCTTCGCAAAGCGTAGATATATCCCGGTATTTTCGGCGCAGATAACGCACGAAGCGCTGCTTCATAGGTGTGGAAACTTCGGTTGCCCATTGATGCCACTCGCCGTACAGTCCGCAGGCAGGCTGAATGCCGAGCAGCGCGTCACCTTCGGGAGTGTCTTTGAGGACCTCGCAAAGCACGGCAAGCTTTTCGTTTGCTTCAGAAAGCCATTTTTCCGAGGCAAGCGAAACGCGCATATGTCGATCGTCATCAAAGCGTATGAGCCTGTCGCACTCGCCGTTGTCTATTCCGAAAAAGTCGCCCTCGGGCGTGCGGTAGACCGCACATTCGTCGGGATTATCGCGCAGCCACCAATACGGCGGGTTCATGTGAAGCCGTAAAAGCACCTTGACGTCGGGTGCGGCTTCAAGCGCGTTTGCGATCTCGGCGAGAACAGCGTCGGTCTCAAAGGGCGTGACCCGATGCCAGCCTATACCGATCGCGCTGTCAACCACGACAAGCTTTATTCCGATGCGTGAGAAAGCGGCAATATTTTTTTGTGCCTGTGCCGAAAAGCTTGCCGCCGCAGGAAAGTCGCTCAGTCCATAAAGCACGGGCGGAGTCGGTTTGCCGTCGATCATGAGCGTCGGCGCGTGTCTTTTTAAATCAATCCTGATCTTGGACATATAGATCTCCGTGTCGGCGAAGCCGACTCATAAGGCAATATATAATCAGAGCGAAAGCAATCGTTTAAAGATACGGGATAAAACTTTGAACGAATAATTCGACTTGGATCGGCAAAAACACTTCTGCCAAATAATTATAACCGATAAACAAGTCGAAATCTATATTCGATATTACTATTTTTTCAGTTTTCTTATCCAAATGCCTGAGGCATGGTTATAATTTGCGCTGTCGCAAACCTCTGAGTACATCATATACTGAAAATGAACACATTCACGTGAAAACAAGACTGCGTGAATGTAAAGGTGTTTTTAATATGAACGGGTATTGAACCTGTGGTTTGAGCCGCCTGCGGCGGAATGGAAAGAATCGTGAAGACAGCAGAAAAGAAGTTGAATGATATAGAGCCGGGCGAATCGGTAAAAATCAGGCATATAACGGTCGGGGGCAGTATGAGACGACGGTTTCTCGACCTTGGACTTATCGAAGGCACGGCGGTAAAATGTATAGGGAAAAGCCCTTGCAAAGATCCGAAGGCATATCTGATACGCGGCGCGGTCATCGCGATCCGCGCGAGAGACGCCGAAAATATACTTGTGGAATAGAGGTATTACTGATGGGTCTTACCGGTAGATCGAGTGCTCTCGGAGCACTCGATTCAGGCATTGAAATTAACGGCGATACCGAGCTTATCGCGCTTGCAGGCAATCCGAATGTGGGGAAAAGCACAGTATTCAATTCGCTTACCGGACTTAAACAGCATACCGGAAATTGGGCGGGTAAAACGGTGGCGCTCGCTTCGGGATGCTTTCACGGAAAGCGCAGAGATTATACCGTGGTCGATCTGCCGGGTACATATTCGCTTGCTTCACATTCTCCCGAGGAGTGTGTTGCCAGAGATTTTATATGCTTCGGCTCGGATTCTCCGCCGTCGGCTGTGGTAGCGGTCTGCGACGCTACCTGCCTTGAACGTAATCTGAATCTGGTGTTGCAGATACTACGGATAACAGATCGCGCAGCGGTATGTGTAAATATGATAGATGAAGCAAAACGGAAACATATTGAGATTGACGTCGAACGCTTGTCTGAATTGCTCGGCGTTGAAGTGATCGTTTGTGAGGCGCGCAGAAAGCATAGTCTTGACGGCTTTGAATCACTGCTTGAGCGGACGTTCGAAAGCTCTGCGTGCGTGTATCGAACGATCTGCGAGTATCCCGATGCGCTTACAAATGCGCTTGAGAGGGTAGAGCGTTCACTGCCCGAACAGTCGGCATCACTTTTGCCGCGCAGATTTATTGCCGAAAAATTGTTTGAGGGCGATACCGAGCTTATATCGGAGCTTGAAGCGCGTACCGAGTGCGGTCTGCTTGACGAGGCGCGAGAGCACGCATCACGCGAACTTGAAGCCCTCGGAATGACCTGTGATGAATTTAAAGATCTGTCGGTGAGCCTGACCGTAAAAAAAGCCGAGGAGATCGCACGGCAGTGCGTCATATGCAAAAACGACGGCTATGGCGCGCGCGACCATAAACTCGATCGTATTTTTACCGGCAAGTATACCGCATTTCCGGTAATGCTCGTTTTCCTTGCCTTTGTGTTGTGGCTGACGGTCAGCGCCGCAAATTATCCGTCTGCGATTTTGTCGTCTGCGTTTAATTATGCCGAAGTAAAGCTTTTTGAGCTGCTTACGCTGTTGAATACTCCGATCTTTCTCAAAAACCTGCTCGTTTCGGGAGCTTTCAGAGTCCTCGGTTGGGTGGTTTCGGTAATGCTGCCGCCTATGGCAGTCTTTTTCCCTTTGTTTACACTCCTTGAGGATTCGGGATACCTTCCGCGTATCGCGTATAATCTGGATCGTCCCTTTGCCGCCTGCGCCGCGTGCGGGAAACAGGCGCTTACTATGTGCATGGGACTCGGATGCAATGCCGCGGGTGTGGTCGGGTGCAGGATAATTGATTCGCCGCGCGAACGATTGCTCGCCATACTTACAAATAATTTTATGCCATGCAACGGCAGATTCCCGATGTTGATTACTCTGATGACACTCTTTTTTGGGGGGATGCCGCTGTACGCGGCGCTCGGAATGACGCTTGCGGCGACTGCGGCGGTCGGCGTTACATTCGCCGCCAT
>DHJP01000075.1 GCA_002404395.1 Clostridiales bacterium UBA4717 | reverse complement strand
CACATCTATTGTAATCCTACAGACGACCGGCGGACGGATTTTGCCTCAGGGTTGACTTCAACGTCAAAATGTTAAAATGTCAATATGTCTTTTTTGTTAAAAATATGCATTGCATTTTATGTCGAAATAATGTAAAATTAAACAGTCGTTAACAGCGACGAAATAATTATTAAATTTTTGGAGGAATTTGAAATGAAGAAAGTTCTTGCGTTACTTCTCGCAGTACTTATGATCGTTTCTTTCTGCGCATGCGGCAATTCGGATAATGCTTCCGATACTGTTTCGGATTCTGTTTCGGACAGCAACAGCGAAAGCGAATCCGTGTCGGATGACACCACCGACGCAAAGACACTTAAGATCGGTATCATCCTTGTCGGTGATGAAAACGAAGGCTACACATGGGCACACATCGACGGCATTAAGAGAGCTGCAAAGGAACTCGGAATTGCAGATGATCAGATCCTTTGGAAATACAGTGTTCCTGAAGACGAAAGCTGCCACGACGCAGCTGTAGACCTTGTTGACAGCGGATGCACTTACATCTTCTCAAACAGCTACGGTCATCAGTCCTTTATGCAGCAGGCTGCCGAAGAGTATCCCGACGTTGAATTCGTTGCGGCTACCGGCGATACCGCCGCTCCCAGCGGACTTAAGAACTTCAAGAACGCATTTACCGACGTTTACGAAGCACGTTACGTATCCGGTGTGGTTGCAGGCATGAAGCTTGCTGAGCTTATGAATGACGGCAAGATCACCGATCCTAAGGTCGGATATGTCGGCGCTTATCCTTACGCAGAGGTCGTTTCGGGCTACACCGCATTCTTACTCGGCATTCAGTCGATCGTTCCCGAAGCATACATGGAAGTTGTTTACACCAACAGCTGGTTCAGCATTCCCGACGAGGCTGAGGCAGCCAACACTCTTATGGCTGACGGTTGTGTTATCATCGGTCAGCACGCCGATTCTACCGGTGCTCCTTCCGCAGTTCAGGCTGCATATAAGGAAGGCAAGATCGCATATTCTATAGGTTACAACATTGATATGCTGTCTGTTGCTCCCGATGCCGCGCTTACTTCGGCTACCAACAATTGGGGCGCATACTACAAGTACGCGTTTGACGCTGCACTTAAGGGTGAAGACCTCGTTGTAGATTGGTCCGAGGGTCTCAGCGGAGACGCTGTTGCCATCACCGAGCTTGGCGCATCCTGCGCTCCCGGTACTGCCGAGAAGGTTGCGGAAGTTGAAGAAGCTATCAAGAGCGGCGAACTTCATGTATTTGATACAAGCAAGTTTACCGTTGGCGGCGAACACCTCACTTCCTATGACAAGACCTACGGCTTTGAGGGCAATGAGATGATCTCCGACGGTTATTTCCACGAGTCTGAGCTTCGCAGCGCACCTTGCTTCGATATCAGAATCGACGGCATTACCGAAAACACCAACAACTGATATTTGAGTATTCGGGGGCTGTCCGCGTCAGCGGCAGCCCCTCGATTGCTTGATTCGGATGATATTATCGCGTTTCACGCACGGAGCGTAAGTTCCGTGTTTTCTCATTTTTTATCAGGAGGTTTCGCCGAATAATGGAAAAAAAGTCAGCTGTAAAGCTTGTAAACATTACAAAGCGCTTCGGCAGTGTAATCGCAAATCACAATGTCAATCTTGAAGTATGCAAAGGTGAGATATTGTCCCTGCTCGGAGAGAACGGCAGCGGAAAAACAACGCTTATGAATATGCTTTCGGGAATTTATTACCCCGATGAAGGCGAAATCTGTATAAACGGTGAGCCGGTGACGATTGCCAGCCCGAAAGATGCGTTTGAACTCGGTATCGGCATGATACATCAGCATTTCAAGCTTGTAGATATATTTACCGCCGCCGAAAACATCGTGCTCGGACTCCCCGGAAAGGCTACCGTGAACAAAAACGAGCTTAATGCAAAGATCACGGAGCTTGTCAACAAGTACGGATTTGAGCTTGACCCTGACAAGAAGATATACAATATGTCGGTATCCGAGAAGCAGACGGTTGAAATTGTGAAGATGCTCTATCGCGGTGCAAATGTGCTGATACTCGATGAGCCGACCGCAGTGCTTACTCCGCAGGAGACCGAAAAACTGTTCGACGTTCTGAGAAATATGAAAAACGACGGTAAGTCGATAATTATAATTACTCATAAGCTTCATGAAGTCCTTGCGATATCCGACCGATATGCGGTCTTAAGAAAAGGCGAGTATGTCGGCAGCGGATATACGCGTGAAGCGAACGAAATGATGCTTACCGAGCTTATGGTAGGCAAAAAGGTTGAGCTTGATATCGACAGAGAATTGCCTGTAGACCCCAAACTGAGACTTAAGCTTGAGCACGTCAGCTGTATTAACAAGGACGGCGTAAAAGGACTTGACGATGTAAGCTTTGAGGCGTACTCGGGTGAAATACTCGGCATTGCCGGTATAGCGGGAAGCGGACAGAAGGAGCTGCTTGAAGCGGTCGCCGGACTTCAGTCTTGCGAGGCCGGAAGCAGCATCGTATACTATGAACCCGACTCTGAAAAGCCCGAAGAACTCGTTGGAATGACACCGCTCAAAATTCGTGAGCTTGGTGTAGCGCTGTCATTTGTACCCGAGGACAGACTCGGTATGGGTCTTGTCGGTTCAATGGGCATGACCGATAACATGATGCTCAGAAGCTATCGTTCGGGCGCGTCTCCCGTAGCCGACCGAAAGAACCCCAAAAAGCTTGCGCAGAATATTATGGAAGAGCTTGAAGTCGTTACTCCGGGTGTGTCTACTCCGGTAAGGCGTTTGTCGGGAGGAAATGTTCAAAAGGTGCTTGTCGGACGTGAAATTGCCAATGCACCGACAGTACTTATGACTGCATATGCCGTCAGAGGACTTGACATAAATACCTCGTACACTATTTATCATTTGCTCAACGATCAGAAGCGCAAAGGTGTGGCGGTAATATATGTCGGAGAGGACCTTGACGTTCTGCTGGAGCTTTCGGATCGTATACTCGTGCTGTGCGGCGGAAAGATCAGCGGAATCGTTGATGCAAGAACTGCAACAAAAGAGCAGATAGGCTTAATGATGACGAAGGTACAGGAGGACGGAAACAATGACTGAGCATACCCATCATAAACGTGAGCCGTTCGTCAGGATCGCTAAGCGCAATGAGTCGCCCTGGTATCGTTCACTGCTCGTGCGTGCGGCGGCGATCATTTTGGCGTTTTTGGTTTCTGCGCTTATCATATATTCAATTACAAAGCTTAACCCGATAAAGGTGTTTAAGGCAATGTTTGCCGGTGCCTTCGGGACCGAAAAGCGCATTTGGGTCACGCTTCGCGATTCGATGATGCTTTTGTGTGTGGCTATCGGACTTGCTCCGGCATTCAAAATGCGTTTTTGGAATATCGGAGCCGAGGGTCAGATCCTTGTCGGCGGTATAGCTACCGCCGCCTGCATGATCTATCTTAAGGATCTGCCTACGCCCCTGCTGTTTGCCGCAATGGCAGTTTCAAGCCTGCTTGCAGGCGCGCTTTGGGGACTTATCCCGGCGATATTCAAAGCAAGATGGAATACGAATGAGACGTTGTTTACATTGATGATGAACTATGTGGCAATACAGATCACTTCGTTTTTCGTGGCAAAATGGGAGCATCCGTTCGGTTCGAATACAGTCGGAATAATTAACCAAGCGAAAAAGCAAGGGTGGTTTCCCAAGGTATTCGGACAGCAATATATGCTTAACTTGCTTATAGTGCTCGGATTGGCTGTTCTGATGTTTTTATATCTTAAATATACCAAGCAGGGATACGAGATAGCGGTAGTCGGCGAGAGCGAAAATACCGCGCGCTATGCGGGAATTAACGTCAAGACCGTTATCATCAGAACCATGCTTATCTCGGGTGCGATCTGCGGTATAGCGGGATTTATCGCCGTCAGCGGCTCAAGTCATACGATCTCGACAAGCACTGCTGGCGGAGACGGCTTTACCGCGATCATCGTTGCATGGCTCAGCAAGTTCAACTCGTTTGTAATGATAGCCGTTTCCATGCTCCTTTCTTTCCTTGAGCGCGGCGCGGTACAGATAGCGTCCGATTTCGGACTTAATGAGTATGTTTCAAAAATGATTACCGGAGTGATCCTTTTCTTCATTCTCGGAAGTGAATTCTTCATCAATTACAGGCTGATATTCCGCCATAAAAATCCGAAAGGGGGCAAGTAATAATGAGCCTTTCGTCAATTGTTTCGCTGCTGCAGGCGGCGATCGTATTCGGCACGGTCATCATGTTCGGCTCTCTCGGTGAGATTCTTACCGAAAAGTCAGGAAATCTTAATCTCGGTGTCCCGGGAATTATGTATCTCGGCGGTATTGCAAGCCTTGTGGGAGTTTTCTTCTACGAGAAATCGACCGAAGCTCCGAGCGTCTTTATGTGCGTGCTGATTGCGCTTGTGTGCGGTTTTGCCGCCGCTGCGCTCGGCGGTTTGATATACAGCTTTTTGACGATAACCCTGCGCGCCAACCAGAATGTTACCGGTTTGACCCTAACGATATTCGGCTCGGGCGTTGCCAACTTTTTCGGCGGATCGCTCAACAAGCTGGCAGGCGGCGTCGGTCAGATCAGTGTGCCGATAACCAGCGCCGCATTCAGAGCAAAACTTCCGTTTTCAAAAACGACCGGCGTGATCGGTCAGGTGCTGTTTTCATACGGTTTCATGGTATATCTTGCGATAATTGCCGCAATTGTGTTGAATTGGTTTCTCTTCAGAAGCCGTCGCGGACTCAGCCTACGTGCGGTCGGAGAAAACCCTGCGACTGCGGATGCCGCAGGTATAAATGTCACTCGAAATAAGTATATTGCAACCTGCATCGGTGCGGGCATTTCCGGACTCGGCGGCGTGTATTATGTTATGGACTACATCAAGGGCACATGGGCAAACGACGGCAGTATTGAAAGCCTCGGTTGGATCGCGGTAGCGCTTGTTATTTTCACTACATGGAGACCGCTTAATTCGATCTGGGGAGCTTATCTGTTCGGCGTGCTTTATTGGATGTATCTCTATATCAATAACCTGGCAAGAAGCTCACAGGAGCTGTTCAAGATGCTGCCGTACGTGGTCACACTGCTTGTGCTGATCATTTCAAGCTTGCGCAGGAAGAAGGAAAATCAGCCGCCTCAGGGACTCGGTATACCGTATTTCCGAGAGGAAAGATAAAAATGCACGTATAAAAAATAGGAGCTGTCGTGAACCGACAGCTCCATATTTTTGCTTTTCGCAGTTATAAACAGGAAAACGTCAGAAAGCGCAGTGAATATTTTAATATCGTCAAAATAAATTGCCGCAACAAAGGCTGTAAACAGGCTTTGTTGCGGATTAACCCCTATCATTTGCTTTGCATTTCGGAGACGGTTGATATCTCCTGAGATTTCCTGCGAAAACCTATCGCAAATATGCAGGCGGCGATGTGCAGCACTGCCGCGACAGCGGTTGCAATAATGAAGAGTTTTGACGGGGCGGTTATCAGCGTATCCCAGATCGCCGTTATATAGGTCAACGTCGCGCCCGGATTCAGGTTAAAAGCGCGCGGAAGCGCTTTCAGACTCAAAAATTCAAACGGGACAGCATATATCAATGTGACGGCAAACAAAGCCATGCTGAAAAAATACAGTAGTTTAGCACGGTTGCGGGAGAAGCATATTGACAAGCCGGAGAATAGTACAAACAGGGCAAGGAAGAGCGGGAAGAGTTGTTTTATCCATGCGAGCTTCACAAGCTCCGGGACTGCTTTTTGAAGCGTGCCGAAGATCAGACCCACCGAGAGTGCGGATACATTTGCAGTGACTGTTTCGGCAAGTCTTGCGGAAAGCAGTCTGCGATTTTCCGCAAGTTCAAATACTTCGCGGCGTAAGCTGTTCTGATAGTTTGAATCTATCGCCGCTGTAAATATGTCGCTGTCTGTCGAGATCTGCGGCATTTCTTTGGCGTTGAGCACCGCGTCGGTATACATTGATATGTATTCGGCGCAAAGCGAAGCGTAATCAATACTTTCGGCAGTAGCGATCAGCTCTTCGGCGGGAAAAGAATATCTTGAAGCACAGTCGGAAATCGCTTTTTCTGTATAACTGCGTATTTCATCAATATTCAGATTTTCTGCAATAAGACTGTCAAAGTGCTCCTTGCTCCGGAATATGCTTGAGAGGTAAAAGCAGGGAAGTGTTGCGGTCAGGCAAAGCACTGCCAAAAGCGCGCTTAACGCCGAAAACAAGGAGAGCAGTTTAGTCTTTTTCATATACTGTTCCCTCCTTAAGCAGGCAGACGAGCGCGGCACGCTGATATGTGCGGTTGATTCCGTTCGTTCTCGGATAGCAGGTGTACATGAATAGTGTGTCGGTGCCGTAATCCTCAAACATCGGTGAGGGGTCGTTTTCCGAAAAAACGAATTTTTCCGAAACTTCGTAAGTGTATTTGCCGTATGTTGTATCCATCGTTACCGTGTCGCCGGGCTCGGTATCTTCGATCTCGTAAAAATAGGTCATGACGTGTGCGGAGAGAATACAGGTTTTGTTCTGACCGCAAAAACGGGAGCCGAACCACTGTCCGGCTCCCATTAGCAGTATCGAATCCGTATCACCGAAATATACCGGGATATCACGCGTTTCCCACGAGTCAACATTGAGCACAGCCCATTGTGAGCCATATGGGATTTTAACCGGAAATTCTGCATCGGTATATTCAATTCCTGAGATCTGATCGTTGTCTGACTTGTTATTTACGGTAAAAGCAATATCGGAAGTTGCCTCGGAAGTCGTTGAAATACGATCACCGGCACTTATCGCGAGCGAAACCGCCGGGATCTTTAGAAACGCCCGATATGCATAGTCGGTAAAAAAGATTACCGCTAAAGTCAAGCAGAACGACGGAACCAACATGAGCAAAGCCTTTAATGCTTTTTTCATGTTAATCTTCATGTCGGCGAAGCCGACCCAAAAAGTGAGCGTGAAATTTGAGACCACACTTTCACGCTGCCTCCGAAAATCAGAACTCGCGCTTTTTGATGACTACAGCCGAAGCGACAGCCGCTGCAAGGGCTGCGATCCCGAAGAATACCATATTAAAGCTTTCGGATGTGCCGCCGGTCACCTTGACGGGGTCACCGTCAAGCGTACCGATGAGAGTGCCGTCATTCTTATAGACCTTAAAGTAAGCATCGCCTTCGTGTGCTGGCGAGGTGCTGTTTTCCATGACTGCAGTCACGCCGAGGATGTCGCAGGCTTCCTTGAAATATTCGATCGCTTTAGCCTGTTCGGTGCTGTTGTATGCTTCAAGGGAAGCACCCTTGTCAACATAGATCGAATTTGCATCGTTAAGTATTGCGACAAGCTCGTTTGCCTGCTCGTCTGTGATCTCTACGCTGTTAAGAATGTTTTCAGCCTGTCCGAGATAAATGTCATAATATTTTTCGGGGCAGACTTCTTTGAATTTTTCAAGCACCTTTGCGCTTGCGTCATCAGCCGCGCTGACCGAAACGATGAGGGAAGCGATCATAAGCACGGATAAAATCATAAGCAATGTCTTTTTCATATGGTTACCTCTTTCTTTTATGGAAATAGTATTACATGATTATTGTAGCAAATTATAGCGCATATTATGTTAACAAAATGTTAATTATTCATTCTGCCTTGTGTATTTGCATAACTTGCAGGTCAAAGGAGGGCTGCGGCAGCTTTAGATGCCGGACCGAAGCGCGGTTATGGCGTTTTGGCGATCGGCAGCTTTAGATGCCGGACCGAAGTGTAGTTATTGCATTTTTGCGATCGGCAGCTTTAGATGCCGGACCGAAGTGTAGTTATTGCATTTTTGCGATCGGCGGCTTTAGGTGCCGGACCGAAGCGCGGTTATGGCGTTTTGGCGATCGGCAGCTTTGAATACCGCACTTCCGGCAACGATCACATTTGCGCCGGCGGCTTTGATCGCTCCGACATTATCGGGAGTTATTCCGCCGTCCACTTCAATATCCACCTTCTCCGAAAGTCCTGCTTTATCAAGCATCGCCTTTACGATCCTGACGCTTTCAAGCGTTTCGGGTATAAATGACTGCCCGCCGAAACCGGGCTCAACCGTCATTACAAGCACCATATCGAGCATGGGCAAAAACGGCTCAAGCACAAAAGCGGGAGTTGCCGGCTTTATGGCGATCGCGGCTTTTTTACCGTGAGACTTTATTCTTTCAATTACCTGCGCGTGATTTGTACAGCTTTCAAAATGAAAGGTGATTATATCCGAGCCTGCCTCGGCAAATTCGTTGATATATCGCAGAGGATCGGCTATCATAAGGTGAGTATCGAAAACAAGCTGGCAGTTTTTGCGGATTGACGATATGATGCACGGACCGAGAGTTATGTTCGGGACAAACATTCCGTCCATAACGTCAATGTGCGCATATTCCGCACCGGCTTCGGAGATCGAGTCAAGCTCCTTGCCGAGTTTGGAAAAATCGGACGCGAGGATCGAGGGCGAAATTCTTATCATTTTTTATTGCTTCCTTTCAATTCGGATCAAATGTTGTTCAAAATGCAATGCGGCATTTCAGCAAGCCGCCGCACGGCAGTGACGTTTGACGCAAAATGTCATAAAATGGTAACAGGTGCCGTACTTCGGTACCTTATGAAGATTCGCGAAGCCGACGCTGTCACGGAAGTATAATATGCGGGATCTGTCAATTCAGGCAGAGTCGGCTCGCTGTATAATATATATGCGGCAATATATCAGCAGTCATCAGGTATGAGCAAAACAACCGCATGCGCACGTATTGCCGATCCGTCGCCCGTTATTCCGAGATGCTCTTCAGTCGTTGCTTTAACGCTGACTTCGTTTTCAAAGCATCCGAATACACGGGCGATGTTTTTTCTCATCGCCAAGGTATGCGGGGAAAGTTTCGGTGCCTGCGCGATCACAGTTGTATCTATGTTCCCGATATGCATATTATGCGCGCGCATGACTTCATATACACGCTCGCAAAGGATCATGCTGTCAATATTCTTATAGCTTTTGTCGTTGTCGGGAAAAAGCTTGCCGATATCGCCGAGTGCGAGCGCGCCGAGTACGGCATCCATTACTGCATGGAGCAATACATCGGCATCGGAATGACCAAGCAGTCCCTTTTCATAAGGTATCTCAACTCCGCCAAGCACCAGACGTCTGTTATATTCGAGTCGGTGCAGGTCATAGCCGTGACCTATCCTTATATTTCGTATATTCATAGTAATATTCGTGTCGCCGTAGGCGGCTCAAAAAATAAACGTGAATCTTCGCGCCGACTGCGGTGCGAAATCAAAGTTTCACTTGCCGGAGCTTGTGTTTTTGTGTTAATTTCCGATCGTTTTGCGGCGGACTCACGGTAACATTTGCATTACATACTGTCTTAAAGCTTTATTCCCGATGTTTTTTCGTAAAGCTTAAGTTTTTTTTCTTTGTATCCGTATGCCGAAACGTAGTCGCCTATACCCTTTGCACATTCTTCAAGATCTCCGTAAACTTTGAAGATCAACAGATTCGCAATCGCGTCCGGAGACCTTTCGGCCGATTCGATAATGCTGTTAAGCTTGCTTTCGGCGCTTTGATATCTGCCGCCAGCCATATCGAGGCGTGCCGCAATATGTGTTGACAGAGTTTTGTTTTCAATTTCGCAGAGTGAAGCAAGGTTTACCGCCTTTACGATCTGATTGCTGTCAAAAAGATCTGAAAGTTTAAGATATATGAGCATATCCGTCAGCTCTTTGAATTTTTGCGGCAGGCTCGGGGGAGACTGCTTTCCGTAGGCGCCTGCCTGCTCCGGCAGTACGCGTTTGGCAAACTCATGGTACAGCGTTGAGGACAGACCTATACCCGAAACCGAATATGCAGTCAGCTCAAGCTTTGAGACCGTATCCTCAAGGCATTCGAACGCTTTACGATATTCCGACTGTGCTGCCGCCTCAAGCGCGGTCGCGAACAGACATTCAAGCTCGGTGAGGTATATTTCGTCATCCGCTTCATGCGTGTTTTCCGAGATAAGTTTAAGCGCGGCGGCGTAGCGTTTTTCCTTAAACAACCGTTCAAGCTCATGCTTGAAGTCAAGTAAGTCAAAGGCTTCAAGCGCCGATTCGGAAAGTAAAAATCCGCACGGAACACCGAGGCGGTCGGCAAGCTCGGCAAGTGTTTCAAGCGACGGTAAAGCCGCGCCGTTTTCGATCCGGCTGAGCATATTGCGTGTTACTATCCCTTTTGAAACCTCGCTTTGGGTCATTCCTTTTTGTGTTCTGAGTCGGCGAAGCTTTTCTCCCAAGCTGTCGAGGCTTCTGATATTTTGACTTTTCATGTCTGCGGTTTTGAATCGTCGTCCGAGCTGAAAGCTCCGTCAAGCTCTTCGTTAAGCTTTGACATAATTTCATCGGCGGCGTTTTTTAAAAGTAACTCCATATCCGGCTCACTCGGTTCGGCTGTTTTGGTTACACTTCCCGCGTTGTCTGAGGCAGAGTCATTTTCGGCTGCGCGGCTTTCATTGCCGAGCACGGAGGAAAGACTTGATTCAAGAGAGTTTCTGAGACCGTCAAGATATTCATGCAGCGAACCCGATTGCTTTTTTGCGTTCATTACCGCACGTGTTATCGAAGCTTCAAATGCCGCCATTTCGCTGTCAAGCCGGTCCAGACGCTCTTTTGCGCTTTCGGCGGTAAGCTCTCCGAGCTTGTCGCAATACATGGAGGTGTAATTTTTCAGCACATCTGTGATCTTTTCACGCTTTGCTTCGGCATCCGCGATAATTGCCGCGGCTTTGGCTTGTGCGTCGGAAAGCGTTTTTTCGGCGTCCGTCTGCGCACTCAGAAGTATTTCGCCGAGACGTTTGCTTAATTCTTCGTACTTCTTTGCACATTCGACCGCAGAGCGAGCGCCTTCAATATATTTTTGATTTTCCGCATTTTCGGCGGAAAGGATTTCATTGTTTGCAGTTGCTTCGGCAAGACGCGCTTCAAGCTCGGCGGCTTCCTCGGTCCTTGCGTTAATAAGCTTCTCACATTCTCCGAGCTTTTCTTCAAGTGCTGCGATGCGCGCGTTGAATTGTTCTGTTTCTTCGGAAAAATCACGGCTCTCAGCTTTTTGGGCACGTGCCTCGGTTTCGGCGAGCTTGCGCTGATATTCCTTAAGCTCGGCGGTAAGCTCTTCCTCGCGCTTGCGCGACTTGAGACTCATGCTTTCAATATAGCTGTTTACGTCATCTTTGTTATAACCGCCAATGGATTTGCGGAAAAGGACACCGTTCATGCTGAACTCCATACCGCCGAAGGCGGCTCAAATATATATGCATGAGATTTTTACTCATGCTGCTGTGTACGGTTTGTTCGAAATTATTCTCCGTTGCATTATAATACCGGTCGAATGGCTTGCTTTTATCATTCTATCACATTTCAACGCAATTTGCAAGTTTTTTGCTTATCTGATCGAAAAACACGGCATGACACGGCATAAATTTTAAGTGACAGTGCCTGACGCCGAAAAAGACGCACAAAATCCTAAGATTCCCGTGCGCCTTTTGGTTCAGCGTTATTGTCTTATGTTTGCCTTTATGGGATCATTCGTACTGTCAGTCCGGAAAGTATTCGGAAATCGGAGTACGGTAATCCGACTCGCCCACTGCGCTCGTATCGGCAAGAACAGAGATCGTTTCGGTTTTCAGCATATTCATTTCGTCAATATCTGCGGTGACCTGCAGGGGCCAATTTGCCTGTTGTTCAACGCCTTCGTCCGTCGGTACGTCCCAGGCTTTGCCGAGATGGCACATGGTCCAAATAAATGTGGCTGTAACTTTATTGTTTTCAACGGTCTCGCTGTACCCGCTCATCTCATAACGCAATCCGTCATAATAAGGAGAATATGCGTTGGTGAACAGCTCCGACAAATATGAAAACAGCTGTTCCTTGATATTTTTGACGTTCGGATTATCGCTTTTTTCTTCAAAATCGGTTTTTGTTTGGCTTATGTTTCCGGAATTGTCAACAATAGTCCATTTCCCGCTGTCGATGCTCTGCACCAGATAAAAATACATCGTTACTTCACCGTCGCTTCTTGTTGTTTCCGTGTGATCATATTCAGCATAATACACCGACTTTACGGCGGCAAAATGCTCGTTAAGATAGGCTTCGCTCCAATTGTTACGCGAAGCGATCGGTGTATCGAGATAGCGCTTGATCGTGCGTACGGTTTCATCTTCGTCAAGTTCAATGCTCTCAATTCTGAGCTTGACGGTGTAGTCCTTTCCGACTTGATTTTCAAGTGCCGCCCGCACTGATTCGACCGGATCGCCCGATGGACTCTGGATCCACAGATCCCCTTTGCTGATCAGAACGATCGCCGCGACCGATCCGATAAACAGGATCAGTATGATTGCGGCGATGAGAGGCATGGAGAAGCGCCGCTTGATATGTGCGGCTTTAGTGTCGCTGACCTTATATGAGATAGCTTTTTCGATGTACTTATCATCGATCCCGTTCATGGCTTCTGAAAACTTTTTTGTGTTCATACATAAATTCCCCTCTCACACAAATATTTCTTTAGCTGTTTTCGGATGCGCACGAGACGCATGGATACGCTTTTTTCGGAGAGCCCGACAGAGCTTGCAATTTCCGCGTATGTATCGGAAAAGTAATAACGGCGTATGAATATTGCGCAGTTTTCATTTTCCAAGCTGTCTAAAAAGCGTTCAATAACTGCGGTCAATTCCCGCGTTTCAACCTCTTCATGGACTGAGTCGGATGCCGGAAGGTACGCTTCAAGTTCCTGCATTGCGACAGTGTACTCACCGCTTCTTTTTTGAGCAGCATTTCTGTAATAGCATTTCAAAGAAACATTTCGCACGATCTTACAGATAAACGCTTGCAAAGGCGACGGATTTGCCGGAGGTATCGTATTCCATGCGCCGAGATATGCGTCGTTTACACATTCTTCCGCATCTTCCGGATTATTCACGATATTATGGGATAACCTGCGGCACAGCTTCCCGTATTTAATGTCAAGCTCTGATATTGCGCTTTCCGAACGCTTAAAAAACAGCTCGATTATTTTTGCGTCGTCAATCATTGAGATCACTTCCTTTCTGCGTTCACTTATTATCTACGTTTTGGAATCAAAAAGCAACGCAGGGTAATTTAAAATTATACGGCAATATTTTGCGGCGCAGCCGATGCGGCTTGTTTTGCGGAGGTACTCAGGCGACGACTATGCATTACACATAAAAAGTGCAAACCGAAGTCGGTTAGACTTCGATTTGCACCTGAGAATACTATATAATCGCTCTGACCGGATCAAGTATGATCGGTGTCCTTTTTGTCGTTGTCTGTGTTGCCGTCAACTTCGGGTTGTTCCGCGACTATGCGCACCTCCTCAACGATCTTTTCATCCGATTTAGTTACTTCGACCGTCAAATTCTCAAATTTAAAACTTTCTCCGGGCTCCGGCAGATGCCCCATCTCTTTAAGCACCCAGCCGTTGACGGTTTGCGGAAGATCGT
>DHJP01000129.1 GCA_002404395.1 Clostridiales bacterium UBA4717 | reverse complement strand
TCGTCGCGGCGCATGAAGTCGCAAAGGGTTACAAACTGCTTGAACGCGGAGTGCTGATGTCGAAAAACGAGCTTGCGAAAAATGAATTTACAATAGACAACGACAGCGTGATCAAAGGCAAGATCGG
Source organism: Clostridiales bacterium UBA4717 (assembly GCA_002404395.1). Taxonomy (GTDB): domain Bacteria; phylum Bacillota; class Clostridia; order Oscillospirales; family CAG-272; genus UBA4717. The sequence continues at coordinate 4,045 of DHJP01000129.1, read as the reverse complement.
AAATTCGACCGATGAGGCAACCGGAATATACATGGTCTCCAAAGGAAGCCTTTCAGGCGTAGCAACATGGTACGGCAGAGCATACATGATAGTTGAAGATAACATCACCAAGACTGTCACGGTCATCTATGCCGGCGACATTATTTCGGGAACATACACTCCCGAAGCTTAAATTTGCAATACTCTCCTCCATATAGAAAGTGGGGTGTAAAAAAACTCATTTTGAGTTTTTTTACACCCCACTTGACATTGGTTCTGACGGCAAAGTTCCGCCGTTTTGCCGTCAGAACCTTTGCGTTATGCCGTTATTTCAAAAAACGTATTTTCTCAGCCAATAACTCGGCGTACAGCTCCATGCATGGCAGGCGCTGTTGAGTATCGGATTTGAGTAAGGCGTCACCCGCTCGTCTGATATATCAAAACATTCGGGACAGCAGTCAAAACCGGCTTTGATAATTGCTCCCCAATATTTTTTTATGTATTCAAGCGCCGTATTCGCCTTTCCGCAGGAATACAGTGCTTCGAGGTAGTAGTGAGTCATAAAAGGAGAGGACATATGTATTTTCGGGTTATACTCCGCACATTTTTCAAGCACTTTTCGCGCCTCTTCTTGTTCAAGCGCACCCGACAGTACTGCCCAGACCTGAGACTGCCAGGATATCTCGCCGTTTTCCGCCGAAAACAGACCGGTTTTGTCATCTTTCTTGGAAAGCAGAGCGGAGGTTACGTCGCATAAAAGCGTTTTAAGCTTTTCAACGGGTCTGCCGAGTTTTTCCGACAGCGCCGTCATGCTGTGCAATACATAAGCGAAATATCCGAGCGCTGCTGTGGAGCGGTCGTAATTACCGTGATCAATGAAAAATTGTGCATTGATCTTTCCGAGAGTCCGATCGAACGCGCGGTCGGTATACTCTATCTGATAAAGTGCAACGTCATAAAGCTCGTCGGGTAGAGCGCGCTCGCCGGTATTTTCAAAATAATCGGCAAGGCAAAGCGCAAAGCAAAGCGAATAGTCAAGGTAAAACCATTTGTCAACATACGGCGGAGTGTCCGGAAATACGCACGAGGCAATAAGTCCGTGCTCGTTGCGGTGCTCTGCAAAAAGATAAATGCATCTTTTGATCAAGTCGGTGTTGCGAAAGGTATGGTAATCTACAAGCGCTTGAAGGCGGAGATCTCCTATCCAAAGCCTTCTGTCGCGTTTCGGCCCGTCTTCAAAAACCTCCTGCTCACATTCCTTAAGCGTATTGACGCAAATACGGTCAATTTCGGCAAGCTCACGGTCGGCGGTTTCAAAGTTAAGCGAATCGGTCAGCTTAACCGCCGATACCGCGTCAATATAAAGCGCGGTTATCTTTACCGGGAATTTTACCGAATCCGTGCGCTTCAGCTTTAAGTACCTGAACGCGTAGCGACGTTCAAGACTGCCTTTGTAAGGCATGAATACAATGGTTTTAAAATCATTTTGCAGCCACCCGAGCGATAAAGAACGCGGATTTTCTTCGGCGGTTTCCGCAAGTTCGATCGGCATTTCTGCGAACGAAAACGCTATGTTTGTCGGGGAATCGGGGATATGTTCGGCGGTGCCTTCAAGTTCAAAATGAAGGTATCCGGTATAATGATTGCCGAAATCTATTACAATTTCATTCGTTTCAAGCGTCAGCGGAAAATGTATCTCGGAAAGGGTTTTGATTTTCCACCCCTGAAAAGCGGAGCGATCCGCAGTTACTTCGACAAGCGACACGGGGTTGACTTTTTGATGTATAAGCGGTTTTTTTAAATTTTCGGATCTGTTTGGCATTTTACTTCACCTGCTGCGATTTTGTTTATGGCTGCGTATGTAATAAATATCAGCGGTTCGTGTGTTGAAAAAGTACGCAAATATGAAAAGGGGGCTGTCATGCAAACACGACAGCCCCCTTGTTCGGTTTAATTATTCTTCTTCGTAAAGCTTAGCGAGCTTGACAAGTCTTTCGTGTCTTGCCTTTGCATTGTCCTCAGCCTTTTCAAAGAGTTTTTCGGCTCTTTCGGGGAAGGACTTAGCCAAACGCGAATAACGTGCTTCGTTCGTGATGAAGTCGCGATAGCTTCCGGTCGGATCCTTGGAGTCAATGGTCAGCTTATCCTTTTCAAGCGTAGGATTGTATCTGAACATATTCCAATATCCGGCTTCGACTGCCTTCTTCATTTCCTGCTGGCAGTTCTGCATACCGCCCTTGCTTATACCGTGCATTTCGCAGGGGGCGTAGCCGATAATGAGCGAAGGTCCGTGATATGCTTCAGCCTCGGTAAGCGCCTTGAGCAGTTGATTCATGTCGGCGCCCATTGCGACCTGAGCTACATATACGTAACCGTAAGACATTGCGATCTCCGCAAGGTTCTTCTTGCCGATCGACTTTCCGGCAGCTGCGAACTGAGCGACCTGACCGATGTTTGACGCCTTGGATGCCTGTCCGCCGGTGTTGGAGTAAACTTCGGTATCGAATACCATTACGTTTACATCCTCGCCGGAAGCGAGTACATGGTCAAGACCGCCGAAGCCGATGTCGTAAGCCCATCCGTCGCCGCCGAAGATCCATACGGACTTCTTGGAGAGGTAGTCTTTCTCGGCAAGGATCTTATCCTTAAGTTCGGACTTGCAGGGGCAGCTTTCGAGCATTTCAATAAGAGCCTTGGTAGCCTTTTCGTTCTTCTTGCCGTCGTCGAGAGTGTTAAGATACTCGGCGATAACAGCCTTCTTGCCGGCATCTTCAACGGTAGCATCAAGCTCCTTGACATAGCCGATGAGTCTTTCGCGGATAGTCTTCTGACCGAGAGCCATACCGAGACCGTGCTCTGCATTGTCTTCAAACAGCGAGTTAGCCCATGCCGGACCGTGACCGCTTTCCTTGTTTACGGTATAAGGAGTTGCAGGTGCGGAGCCGCCCCAGATAGACGAGCATCCGGTTGCGTTGGAAATGTACATTCTTTCGCCGAAGAGCTGAGTGATGAGACGTGCATACGAAGTCTCTGCACAGCCTGCGCAAGAGCCGGAGAATTCAAGCAGCGGCTGCTTGAACTGACTTCCCTTGACGCTTGCTTCGTTGTAAGGAAGCTCCTTAGCCGAAACCTTTGCAACTGCATAGTCGAAAGCTTCCTGCTGTTCGAGCTGAGTGGACTGAGCGACCATTTCAAGCGCTCTCTTTTCGGGCTTGGTCGGGCAAGCTTTTACGCAAAGCGTACAACCCATACAGTCAAGCGGGCTGATAGCGATCGTGAATTTATAGTCGGTCTTCATTGCAGGCTTTTCGGTGAACTTGGTGCAAGCCGGAGCGGCAGCTGCCTCTTCAGCGGTCATTGCATAAGGTCTGATAGCTGCATGAGGACATACAAACGAGCAGTTGTTGCACTGTACACAGTTTTCGGGATGCCATACCGGAACGCTTACGGCAACGCCGCGCTTTTCGTATGCAGCCGCACCCTGCGGGAAAGTACCGTCTGCCATGTCAACGAAGGTGGAAACGGGGAGTGAATCACCGTCCATCTTGGAGACGGGTCTGACGATCGAGTTGACGAACTTGACAAGCTCGGGACGAGTGCCGGTAGCGGGTGCTTCGGGAGCAGTCTCGCCTGCAGTCTTCCAGCTTTCGGGAACGTCGATCTTGACAAGCGCGCCTGCGCCCATTTCGATTGCTTTGTGGTTCTGAGCCACAACGGCATCGCCGAACTTGGAGTACGACTTTGTAGCCATGTACTTCATGTAGTCAACCGCCTGGTCGATCGGCATGATTTTTGCAAGCGCAAAGAATGCTGCCTGAAGAATCGTGTTCTTAACCTTAGCGTTGCCGACTTCGTTCATTGCGATCGAAGTTGCATTTATGGTATAGAAGTGGATATTGTTGTTTGCGATATAGCTCTTTACCGATGCGGGGAGCATTTCGTCAAGTTCTGCGGCATCCCACTGACAGTCAAGCAAGAAAGTACCGCCGGGCTTAACATCATTTACGATCTTATAGCCCTTGAGTATGTAGGACGGGTTGTGGCAGGCAACGAAGTTTGCCTTGGT
>DHJP01000012.1:5300-5546 GCA_002404395.1 Clostridiales bacterium UBA4717 | reverse complement strand
GGTTCGCGGCGCGGAGATCGGCGCGGATGTGCTGATGTTCGCGAAGAACATAGACGGCGTATATTCGGCTGATCCGAAAAAAGATCCGAACGCGGTCCACTACGATCACGTGACCTATGACTTTGTGCTTGAGCACGAGCTTGGCGTAATGGATCAGACTGCGGCTTCATTCTGCCGCGAAAACGATCTTGAGATATTGATGTTCGCGCTGTCAACTCCCGAAAACATACTCGACGCGCTCTGCGG
>DHJP01000012.1:2700-5269 GCA_002404395.1 Clostridiales bacterium UBA4717 | reverse complement strand
ACGCGCTCTGCGGGCGCGTAAGGGGCACGGTGCTTACCAGAAACTGAACGGACGGCGCAGCCGCGAAATCCGACGGCATTATATAAATATGATGTGAAGCCTTGCATTGAGCGGGGCTGCGGACCGAAAAAAAGTAATATGAGCCGCCGACGGCGGCACGGAGGATAAATTATGAAACTTGCTACCGCTGAATTTGAAACCAAAATGAAGAAGAGCATCGGCTCGTTTGAGGAAGATCTTACCGGCATCCGCGCCGGCCGCGCGAATCCCGCGGTGCTCAACAAGGTCGATGTCGACTACTACGGAGCGGCTACCCCGATCTCGCAGGTCGCCGACGTAAAGGCGTCCGACGCGCGCACGCTCGTTATCACGCCCTGGGACATGAGTATCCTCAAGGGAATTGAAAAGGCGATCCTGGCTTCGGACATCGGCATCACGCCGGTCAACGACGGCAAGGTGCTGAGACTTTCGTTCCCTCAGCTTACCGAGGAGCGCCGCCGCGAGCTGACAAAGCAGGTGGCTAAGCTTGCCGAGGACGCAAAGGTCGCGCTGAGAAACGTGCGCCGCGAAGCCAACGACAAGATCAAGGCGATGAAGAAAAACGGCGAGGCTACCGAGGACGAGGTCAAGGATTCCGAAAAGAACGTACAGGATCTGACCGACAAGTATGTAAAGACGGTTGACGAGATCGCTTCCAAGAAAGAAAAGGAACTGCTTGAGATCTGAGCGAAGCGGTTTTGACGCCGGCGTATTCCGGATTGCACTTCATGCCGCGCGGTATTTTGCGCGCGGCATGGGTCTGTGCATGCTGTGCACCCGCACGAATTATGCGCTGCGGTTCTGAAATTTACGTTTGCTTTTTGAGGGTCGGCTCTGCCGACGTTGGAATTATCATGCTATTTAATAAGAAGAAAAAAGTCGATGACGCTGCGTCTGCGGCACTGCCGCGTCACGTTGCGTACATAATGGACGGCAACGGGCGTTGGGCAAAGAAGCGGTCTATGCCGCGTGAATTCGGACATACAAGGGGCGCGGACGTTTTTAAAAAGATCGTCCGCTATACTATTTTAAAGGGAATCGGTCACGTTACCGTTTACGCTTTTTCCACCGAGAATTGGAAGCGTCCGAAGCACGAGGTCGACGCTTTGATGGCGCTGCTTGACAAATACATGGATCAGGCGTTTATCGAAATGGCTGAAGATGATCTGCGGATAATTTTTATCGGCAACAAGGAGCCGTTCACGCCCGAGCTGCGCGCCAAGATGGAGAAGGTCGAGCGCGAGTCGGCGTCGAACAGCCGCATACTCAACGTGGCGTTCAACTACGGCGGGCGCGAGGAGCTGGTACACGCGTGCAACGAGCTGATCCGCGAGGGAAAGCGCGAGGTGAGCGAAGCCGACATAGCAGGCAAGCTTTACACGCATCTTTCGCCCGATCCGGATCTGATAATCCGCACTGCGGGAGAAGAGCGGCTTTCAAACTTTTTGCTCTGGCAGGCGGCGTACTCCGAATTTTATTTTACGAGCAAGCTTTGGCCGGACATGACCGAGCGCGATGTGGACGAGGCACTTGAAGCGTATGCCGCGCGCGAGCGGCGTTTCGGCAAGGCTTAACTTACGAAAGGGCGGGGGAGTTGCCTCCGGTAGCTTTATGGTCAAACGTATACTGACGGGGATTATTTTAGTCGCGGTTTTTGTGCCGATCCTGATCTTTTCGCACACATTTGCATTTGTGGCGGTAATTGCGGCGCTTTCGGCGATAGGTATGTGGGAGATGCTTAAGTGTCTGGGCTTTTTAAAAAGCCCGGCGGTAGCGGTGCCCGCGCTGTTTTTAGCGGGTGCGTCGCCGATATTTGCGAGGTATTTTCCCGAAAATTATGAATATCTGACGGTCGGCGTCGGCGCGTTTATGATCTATTTATTATATTTGAACGCGTACTGTGTGATCATGCGCGACAGTGTGAGCTATGCCGGGTGCATGAGTGTTTTCGGCACGTGTATGTACATTACGGGAGGGTTTACCTCGCTTGTATTTCTGCGTGATATGCGCGGGGGAGAATACCTGTTTTTACTTGTATTTTTAGGTGCGTGGGGCACTGACACGTTAGCGTATTTCACGGGTATGCTTTTCGGCAAACACAAGCTGATCCCCGAGGTGAGTCCGAAAAAGACGGTGGAGGGTGCCATCGGCGGCACGCTCGGCTGCGGGCTTGCGTTTGTATTGTTTGGAGTTATTGTTTCGGGTATTGCTGAGGTGGAGATGCATCTCGGGTTATTATTTATTGCGGGGATCATTGCGGCGGTGGTTTCTCAATTCGGAGATCTCACGGCGTCTGTTATCAAGCGTCAGCATGATGTTAAGGATTACGGCAGGATCTTCCCCGGGCACGGTGGTGTGCTCGACCGTTTTGACAGCATTATTGCACTTGCAAGTGCGATTATGATAATATGTGCGTTGCCTTTCTTTAATTTGATTAAATAGGGTGACGGCTTGCGCCGCCGCCCTCTCGCTGCGGGAGTTTCCTTCTGAATTTGATCGGGAGCGTGCAATGCGCCGCGCCCGCGCGGCT
>DHJP01000012.1:0-2647 GCA_002404395.1 Clostridiales bacterium UBA4717 | reverse complement strand
TTTCTCCGGCAGGAGAAAAGTAGCGCAAAAGAGTGCTTTCCGCAAGGGCGGGCGTCGCGCGCATTCGCGGCTTACTTCGGCGAACTACTGCTTAACAAAAATCGATGCTTTGAGTTCGCCGAGCCGCGCGCGCTCCAAGCCCCCCTTGCATCCCCCCATTATCATGCAGACAGCAGAAAGCGCTCGCTGCCCTCTCGTTACGAATGTTACCTCCCGAATTTGATCATAGAAACGGGGAATGGGTTGAGACTCATAATCCGCACAAGCTGCACGCGTTTATTGGGAGCGCGAGGGACGAGTCCCTCGCAGCGTTTAATGGGGGTGTGGGGGACGAGTCCCCCACAGTCCCTCGCAGAGGTGTTATGAAAGATATTGTTGTACTCGGAGCGACCGGCTCGGTCGGCTCTCAGGTGCTTGAAGCTGCCGAAGCGTTGGGTTTCGGCGTTTACGGCATTTCGGTTAATAAAAACATTGCGCTCGCTGAAGCGCTGGCACGCAAATTTAAGGTGAAGCGGTTAGTTTCGGCGGACGAGGACTCCGCGCGCGCTCTTAAGATCGCGCTTGCCGACACCGATATCGAGGTCGGATCCGGCAACGACGCTATCGACGCGCTTGCCGCAGAGCCGGTCGCGCGGGTTTTCAACGCGATCTCGGGCTGTGCCGGACTTCACGCTACGCTTGCCGCCATTCGCGGCAAAAACACGCTTGCGCTTGCCAACAAGGAATCGCTTGTCAGCGCGGGCAGGCTCGTCATGAGCGCGGCGCGCGAGGCGGGAGTCACGATCCTGCCGGTGGACAGCGAACACTGCGCGGTTTTTGAGTGCTTGCAGGGCGAGAGCCGTAAGTCGCTCAAGCGCGTGATACTCACGGCTTCGGGCGGACCGTTTTTCGGCAGGAGCTTTGACGAGCTTGAGCGCGTCACGCCCGCCGAGGCGCTCAAAAATCCGAATTGGAGCATGGGCGCGAAGATCACGGTCGACTCGTCCACGCTGATGAACAAGGGCTTTGAGATCATTGAAGCGGCGCACCTCTTTTCGGTCGATTACGACATGATCCGCGTGCTTGTACACCGTCAGAGCATAATACACTCGATGGTGGAATATATTGATAACACGGTAAAGGCGCAGCTTTCGCTTCCCGATATGCGCCACTGCGCCGAATACGCGCTCACTTACCCCGAGCGGAGTCGGGGCTTGCTCGGCGAGCTTGACCTTGCCGCAATCGGCTCGCTCACCTTTGCCGAGCCGGACACCGAAGCGTTTCCGATGCTGACGCTTGCGCGCGACGTGCTCACGGGCGCTCCCGGAGTCGGCGCGGCGGTGAACGCTGCCAACGAAACGGCGGTCTACCGCTTTATCCGCGGTGAGATCGGCTTTTGCGACATTTACCGCACGGTGAGGTCGGTGCTTGAGCGCATGGGCGGCTCGCTTGAGGGAGTGGACTCGCTTGAAGCGGTCTACGATACGATTGCTTCCGCTTCGGCGTATGCCGCTGAATGGAAGCGCGCGAATTTCTGATACGGGGAGATCGGCGTCTTTAACTGCTGCTGCAGGCTGAGTCGGCGGCGCCGACATGGGTCAAACGATGAATTTTTTAAGTATTATCACGGCACTGCTCGTTTTTTCGTTCATGATATTCATTCACGAATACGGGCATTATATCGCGGCGCGCCGCTTCGGTGTGACGATCGAGGAGTTTTCGATCGGTATGGGGCCGAGGCTTTTTTCACACCGCTCGAAAAAGACGGGGATCGCGTACTCGCTGCGCGCACTGCCGATCGGCGGTTTTGTAAGTATGCCGGGTGAGAACGGCGGCTCGGACGATCCGAACGCGCTCTGCAACAAGCCGGTCTGGAAGCGCATGATAGTGGTGTTCGCCGGCGCGTTCATGAACTTCGTGCTCGGTATCGTTATTATGATCTATATTGTGGTAAGCTCGCCCGCGCTCGGCTCGACTACGATAGTCGGCTTTGCCGACGGCTCGATGAGCGAGGCGTGCGGTCTGATGATCGGCGACCGCATTGTTGAAGTGGACGGCTCGCCCGTGCACGTGGCAAACGAGCTGGTCTACGAGGTCATGCGCGGCGGGATAAACCCGATCGACATAAAGGTAGTGCGCGGCGGCGAGGAGATCACGGTGCCCGACGTGCGCTTCCCGACAGCGACACAATCGGGTGTGCTGTTTGCTTCGACCGACTTTTACGTGGCGCGCGAAGAAAAGACCTTTGCTACCGTTGTCAAGCACTCGTTCTTCCGCTCGGTCTCGACGGTGAAGATGATATACGAGTCGTTTGTTGACCTCATCGGCGGCAGATACGGGCTTGACGCGGTGTCCGGACCTATCGGCGTTACCGAAGCGATCGGCACGACGGTAAAGACGGGCGGATTTACGAATCTGTTAAATCTTGTGGTAATGATAACTATGAATCTCGGCGTGTTCAATCTGCTGCCTCTGCCCGCGCTTGACGGCGGCAGGCTGGTGTTCATGATAGTGGAGCTTGTACGCCGCCGACCGGTCGATCCCGAGCTTGAAGCGAAGATCCACGCGGTCGGGATAATCGCGCTGCTCTTGCTCATGGCGGCGGTGACTTACAAGGACATTACGAAAATATTTATCGGATAGCAAACGCGAAAGTACAGTCTCTGCA
>DHJP01000106.1:2412-3651 GCA_002404395.1 Clostridiales bacterium UBA4717 | reverse complement strand
TTGAAGCGGAGAAGCGAAGAAAACTGCGTAAAGTAAGAGTGTGGTCGTCTGTTGCCGCCGCAGCTGCGTGTTTCTGCCTCGTATTTGCGGGCGTTCACTATCTGCCGGCGCTTGATAAGGCCGACGATGCTGTGAATGAGACCTGTATCGTAATGTTTGCAAACGCACCCGCGGGTGCGTTTGGATCGGAGCAAAGCTCCGATCCAAACGAAGAACTTGACAGTGAAAAAGCTAACAATAAGTCGGCGAGAGTCGCAACGGACCTTGATGAGGCGGCTGACAGCGGGGATATGGGCATAGAAAGCTTTGAAAAAGTTGAAAACGGAAATACTGTCGGGATAGATTCTTTCGGTACCGGCGCATACACTTGTTCAAAGGTGCTTGATGAAATCGAAAGCGATTCGGATGCCGATGAAAATACCAGGTATCTTGTTGCTTTGAGCGGTGTGTTTGACTTTGTTCTTCCGAGTAAGTATTCATGTTCCGTGCGCTCGCCGGAATATGGAAAAGTTGAATATCTTGCGGATAACGGTACGGTTGCCGTTTATGCGTTCTTCGATGAACCGGATGGACTTTCAGAGGTGTCCGAGCTTGATGAATCACTCGGATACTGCACGTATCTTGACCGCGAAATGTTTGTTTCAAAGCTCTGCTGCGGCTCCGATAAGCTGATCTTGCTTATGCCGTGCGAATATTTTGATGTTGAGACCGCGACAGCAGTCGCCGATTCCGTGAATTATACCGACGCTGTAGGTGCCGTTGCAAAGTAGCAGTTGAAATGTCAGGGCTTGATATAGGTAAATATTGTAACCGCAAAAAGCGAACGGAGGGAAAACTATGATAAAGCTGATTTCCATAATAACCGCAATACTTGTTGCTTTCGGAGCAACTGCGTGCGTAAACGGCAAAAATATACCGGGTGAAATCAAGTCTTCAAATAACTCGGATGAGAAGCCGGTGCTGTACTCCGATGTTTTGCAAGCCGATACGGAATTTTCCGACGTCTATAATTCGCTTACGGCAAAGCTTTTGTCGCATACGGTGGATGGGACTAAAAACAATCTTATCTCACCGATGTCGATATTGCTTGCGCTTTCTATGACCGAAAACGGCGCCCTCGGCGATACGCTTGCAGAATTTGAAGCGTTTGCAGGCATGGATATCGGAACGCTCAACAAATATCTTTCGGGGTATCTCGCTTCGATTCCCGAAAAAAGCGACGGATTTGAGCTTGAGTCG
>DHJP01000106.1:0-2375 GCA_002404395.1 Clostridiales bacterium UBA4717 | reverse complement strand
CTGGCTTCGCAATGGACTTGACGTAAAGGATGCATTTCTTCGGGCTAACGAAACCTACTATGGCTCACAGGTGTATGAGTCCGGGTTTAACGATGAAACGGTCGGGCTTATCAATGCATGGGTCAGCGAACACACACATAAAATGATTGATAGGATAATTGATTCGCTGTCTCCCGAGAGCAGAATGGTGCTCATCAACGCGATAGCTTTTGAATCCGAGTGGGCAAAGATTTATGAGGACAGCGATGTTGACGACCACATTTTCAATAATTTTGACGGCAGTGAAAGTCAAATCAAGCTTATGCGCTCAAACGAGAATATGTATATCGAAACCGACGATTCGATCGGATTCGTAAAAAATTACAAGGGCGGAAGATTTGCGTTTGCGGCATTGATGCCGAACGAAGATGTTGACTTCGCCGAGTTTGTTTCAACGCTTGATCCCGAAACCGTTTCGGCGCTTGTCGGCACGCCCGAATATATTGAGGTGCGTGCAGGATTGCCTGAATTTAAGCATGAATGTTCATATAGCCTTAATGAACCGCTTAAAAAGCTCGGGCTTGAGAACGCGTTTGAAAATACCGCAGATTTTTCGGGCATTTCCGAGACCGAACCGCTCGAGATCGGAGAAGTCCTCCACAAGACCTTTATCGAAGTTGATAAAAAAGGTACAAAAGCGGCTGCGGTAACTGCAATTATTATGGAATGTACTTCGGCAATGCCTGTTGAGCGCGAGTACAAAGAAGTGATACTCGATCGTCCGTTCGTGTACGCGATCATTGACCGCGACGCGAATATACCGCTTTTCATAGGTACCGTAACAAATTTTAATTGAATTAGAGTATTAAGGACGGCAGAAATGCACTTTATCCCACGGTGTATCATCGTGCGGGCGCATCTGCCGTCTTTTTCTCGCTTTGCTAATATATCGGTTTTACAACGACTACATATTGGGCCAAAAGCAAGACGGAACCGTTTAAGGCAATTGCTTGGAAAATCCGACTGTGCTGTACGCCGCTCCGAGCGTCTCGTCTATGCGTGAAAATCAACGCGGATTTTTTTGAAAAATGTAAAAAATCTCTTGACATTATCTGCACGATATGGTATAATACCATTCGTTGACGACGCGAATATGCGTGCGGCTGTGTGCCCTTAGCTCAGCCGGATAGAGCAACTGCCTTCTAAGCAGTAGGTCGAGGGTTCGAATCCCCCAAGGCACGCCAGAAGAAATGGTGGGATTGGCGCAGTTGGTTAGCGCGTCAGGTTGTGGCCCTGAAGGCCGTCGGTTCGAATCCGATATCTCACCCCAAACATCGGCAGTATTCGCAAGAGTCCTGCCGTTTTTTATTACTGAAAAGCGATGCGGAAATTACGATTTTTTGAGCCGCCTGCGGCGGAAGCGGAGTTAATTATGAAAAAAATTGATATTTCAAAATTGCTGTGTGAAAAGGAGACTGTCACGCTCGATATTGTAGGCGACAGTATTACTCACGGACTTAATCACTGCAGTGCAGACGAGACCTATACTGCACAGTTTGCCTGTATGCTTGCCGAAAAGTTTACAGAAGCTTCGGTTAACAGATATGACGGTATTGTTTTCTCCGGAGAAAAGCCAATGGCGTACTTCGACGGCCCGATTGAAGCAGCAGTGCGCAACGGAAACAAACACATAGACGTAATTCGCAACGGTATCGGCGGCAATACCGTCAGACGTGCGATCGAACGTATCGGCGACTTTACGGGGACTCTTGCCAACGGCAGGACCGCTGACGTTACGTTTTTTATGTTCGGAATAAATGACGCGTTGAAAAGCGACAGCAAAAAATATGTTACAGCAGAGAAATTTTATGAAGATTATTCGGAACTTATTGAAAAATTCCGCAAAAGCGAAGATTCGGTCATTGTCATTATGAGCGCTACGACCAATGATCAGACGATAGACGCACACGTCGCGGAAACGGCAAGACTTGCCGCCGAGTATGGCTTCATATATATAGACCAACATAAGGTTTGGGATGCGCATTATGACCCTGCTGCCTCAAACTTCGGTCAGGGTGATTGGCTCAGCAATGAGGACGCGCGCGATGCCTGCCACCCATCGCCGCTCGGAGCAAAAATGATCGCTTCTGAAATGATGAAATATGTTGAGTGATGTTTTGGACCCTCGCGATGCTCTTCTGAAATTTTGTGCATAATAGGTCTGTTTTTAAGCAAAAGCAGACCTTGCTTTTTATTTTTAAAAAGTCTACAATGCAAGAGTAACAGTAATTTAAAAGTCCATCGGAGGAAGATCAAATGAATGAAAATAAGAAAATCCCCATTATCTTACCGACGCTTACTGTAGAGCGCAAAACGATTAAACTGCCTATTTCCAA
>DHJP01000065.1:4245-8853 GCA_002404395.1 Clostridiales bacterium UBA4717 | reverse complement strand
CTGAGCCGACATGACCGCCGTAAAATGCAAAGCAGAAAGAACCGTCCGATAATAGGGCGGTCTCAATAAGCTTTTGCTCGCGCAGATTCAGAAAAGCGGTAGTCGAAATCTCGCCGTCGAGACTGTTTTCGGCAATCTCAATTGCGTGAAGCGTCAATCTGCGCTCGTCATCATCGTTGTATTTTATAAAGCAGGGTTCTTTCATAAGCAGAACGCCGAGATCATTTCATTAAGTATCGAAAGCAACAGAAAAGATACAAAAAACGCAACATCAACCGGCAATGAGTCGATCGACTCCGAACTGCTGAGCACGATCCTGACGGGAGTAACAAACGGTTCGGTGATAGTGTACACAAAATCATCGACAATATTGCCCTCCGAAATCGGAATAAAACTCATAATCGCACGCAAAAACATCAGAAAGAGAATGATCGACAAAAAAGCGGAAGCAATGTTTGCGAAGAAAAAACGAAATACGTATGTCATGTTATCGCCGTTAATCGCCCGACAGCCGAAGATCTTACCTGCGGCTGTCGGAAAAAATCGGATTATTCTGCGCCGAGATCACCGGCAGCGGCTTCGCCGGCATTTGCAATCTGATCACCGGTCACGTCAACACCGTTCGGTGTAATGATGTAAGTGTTAACAGCAACCTGCTCAAGCTGACCGTCGATCGAAAAAACAACGCCCGCAAGGAAGTCAAGCAGTCTTCTTGCAGTTTCCTTGTTGGTTTTTTCAAGATTGAGAACTACGGTTCTGCCGCTCAGCAAATGCTTTGCGATAGGGGATACATCGCCGTAAGATTCCGGTTTTACGACCTTAAGCTGAAGGAAAGCGCTGCTCATGCCCGCCTGACTTCCGTCGTCATAGTTCTGGTCGTCCTCGTAACCTTCGTCATAATTATTTGCTCCGGCATTTACGATATCATCGGAATTGCCCGAAATGCCGTTGCGGATTGAATCAAATATGCTCATTTTGACCTCCAAAAGTTTATTATCATTTTCTTTCGCCGAACAACAGACTGCCGACGCGGATCTGGGTAGCATGAGCCTTGATCGCCTCACGATACGAGCCGCTCATACCCATAGACAAAACGTCCATACATATATTATGTATTTTTTTTTGCGAAATGTCAATAAAATATTGATAAGTTTCTATAAAATATTTTAAAATTTTTTCACGGTCGTCGCTTTTGGGCGCAATTGTCATGAGCCCACGCACACGGATATGCGGAAAAAGCGCAAGCTTTTCAACAAATTCGTTAAGCTTTTCGGGCGCGACACCGCCTTTCTGCGGCTCACGTCCGATATTGACCTCAATTAACACATCCATTATGCGGTCGTGCTTGGCAGCCTGTCGCTCTATCTCGGCAGCCAAAGCCTCCGAGTCGAGCGATTCGATCATGTCCACCTTATCGATTATATATTTGACCTTGTTTTTCTGCAACGTACCGATAAAGTGGATCTCAAGCTTGCCCCCATGCGGTTTTGCGAGCCGGTCATATTTATCAAGCAGTTCGTTTACCCGATTTTCGCCTATCAATGCAAGCCCGCAATTCTCAATGAGATAGTTGATCTTTTCGACGCTTTGGGTTTTGGTGACTGCCATTATTCTGACGTTTTCGTTCTGCCCGCGCACCTCGTCAATAAGTGCTTCGTAGTTTTTTCCGATTGCAGGCAGCACATCGGATCCCGAGACCGTGTCGGCGATACATTCATTCATATCTGTCATCAGTTGATCACCATTCCTTCTTCGATGCCTTTGCCCTTGACTATTATATTGTCGTACACACACAATACTCCGTACGGTGTAACCGAAAGATCGGGAACGGCAACAATATAATAGTTCTCATTTTGAGAAATAATGTCCACGGTGCAGAAGTAGACACGTGAACCGTAAAGAATATATACGCCTTTAACGCCGTCAACAATACGAAGCGCTTCAACCGGCACTTTTATGCCGGACACCGAGCTTTCGACGATCTTGACCGGTTGCATACGCGTAAATTCAAAGCCTTCAGGCGAGTCCAATGACATAAAAAGCAGTATTGCACCGTCGCCGTCACTGTCGCTTATGGTGTCATACAGATACAGCGACAACTCGCGCGAAGAATTGCTTTCAAAAATTATGTCGTAATTTTTGCCGACCGTGAAGCCTTTCAGTTCATTTTTCCCTACAGGGCAGGCGAGATACCACTTGTATTCGTAGGCGAGCTTTCCTATCGCGCCCGAAGTATCGTCCGGCGAAGTGCGTATAAGCTCGCTGAACTCATCATAGGTCATCTGTTCGGCAAACTCGGACGTAAAGCGGGATTCATAGCCGTCAACTTCGGCATAAAAGTAGCCCGAGCGGTCGGTTTTGATCATTTGCGAGTTTCCGAAAAAGGACGCATAGCTGTCACGTTCATCCTTTAAGGACTCAATTTTGTCATCAAATCCCTTGACCTCGCCCGTTATGACCGCGCGACGGTTAAGCAGTGGGAGCAGACTGCCTGCTTTTGAGGATAGGCCTGAAATGTTCTTTTGCTCAAGCAAAGAGCGTAATTCGTAATAAATTTCGTTTATCGAACGGTCCACATTGGCAGTATCCGAGGTGGCAAACACACGGTCGATATTACTTTTTTCGAGAAAATCGATCTGCTTTTCAAGTTCAACGAAGGTCGAGCCGTGCGCCTCGCCGCCGTCATCGAAAATCGCGGCAGCCGTTGCATATTTCGGGACCTTTGCGCCGTCCTTGTAATAGTATGAAGCGGATACGCTCGGCGAGCCGCCCGAAATCAGCAATTCATTGCGAAAGATGTAAGCGTCGCAGGAAACCGTGACTTTTTCGTTTATCGGCAGAGCCAGCTCGGTTACGACCCGTTCGACCGAATTAAAAAACAGGTGATAAACTATATATGCGGCAATCAGTATAAATCCGAGCGAAGCCCCGATGTAGCGTAAAATCGGAAATTTTGCATCATGCTTCAAAGATTATCACCTCCAAACGCATTTTGAATTTTTACTTTTTATGAATTATAGCACAAAAGCCGCATTCGGTTAAGTGATCGACCGTATTGTTTACAATATTTTTAAAACTGTCTGCTTCGTCAACATAGATCCGATAAGCGTCTCTGTTTCGTTTGAACCAGGTGTTTTGGCGTTTCGCATATCTGCGGCTCTCACGCTTGAGCTTTTCTACTGCCTCATCGAGCGTAAGTTCGCCGTCAAAATATTCAAAAAGTTCCTTGTAGCCGATCGCTTGTGCGGCAGTCGTATTCGCTGTATTCAGTCCCGAAGCGTACAGACGGCGCGCTTCTTCGAGCAAGCCCGATTCAAGCATCAGATCGACGCGGCTGTTTATCCGCTCATAGAGCTTTTCGCGATCTTTGAAATCAAGCGTTATTACCGAAGCCTCATACGCCGAAGGCGTATTATGAGAACGCTTGTCCCATTCGCTTTTGGTAATGCCGGTAGAATGATAGATCTCAAGCGCGCGTATCACCCGTTTGAGATTATTCTCATGCATGGCTGCGGCGCTTTCGGGATCACACTTGCAAAGCATATCGTAGATATATGAGTTTCCGCGTTCGGCAGCAAGCGCAAACAGGGAAGCGCGGTAGTCTTCGTCGGTGTGAGTATCCGAAAATTCGGTGTCGGAGATCACCGCGTCAATGTACAGTCCGGTGCCACCGCACAAAATCGGAACACGATTTTTCATAATAACGGCATCTATGCATTTTTTCGCCGTGTCTGCAAATGAAACGCAGGAGCAGTTGTCTGCAAAAGGATCGAGCAGATCGACCATATGGTGTGGCACGCTTGCAAGCTCTTCGGGCGTCGGCTTCGCGGTGCCGATATCCATTTTTTTGTAAATCTGCATGGAATCGCAGGATATTATCTCGCCGTCGAATTTTTGCGCGATCGCAAGCGCAAGCGCGCTTTTTCCCGAAGCGGTCGGTCCGCAAATCACTATTAGCTTTTTCTTCATAAAACTATTTCAATTTGAGCGCAAGCTCTGCTTCGTCATCGTCACTGCTTCCGGTAAGTTCAAAGCCGAACGACTTATAAAGCCGAAGCGCCGTCGGATTATCTTTGTTGCAGGTGAGCGCAACGCGATCGGAGTTGCCGAAAGGCTTGTTTTTAATATATTCAAGCACAAGCTCAAGCGCAGCTTTTGCATAGCCTTTTCCCCTTTCGGAGCGGTCGATCATCATGTGCCAGATATCATATTCGGGTATGTCATAGTCATAGATCACCATTACATAGCCCACCATAGTCTCGCCGTCGTAAATTCCGAACGGCGTACATTGGTTTCGATAGACGTAAGCCTGCGCAAGACTGCGTATCGGATGCGATACAAATTTTTCTTCGTTTTCATTAAGCTTTAAATTGAACGCATCAATGAAATTGTTTTCTGTTATTTCTTTCAATAAAACCGCCATATATATCTCCATACCGCGTCAAACGGCTCAAATAAAACGTAAATTTTCGTGTCGGCAACGCTGAAGCAAATGAGGCATGAACACTAAAAAATCGTGCGTAAAAAGCGAAATTTCACTTGGCGAAAATTGCACTTTCATGCTAAACATCAAGAATACTGCTATTGAATGAACATCGCATCGCCGAA
>DHJP01000065.1:0-4207 GCA_002404395.1 Clostridiales bacterium UBA4717 | reverse complement strand
GCATCGCCGAACGAAAAAAATCTGTATTTTTCGTCGACCGCAGTCTTGTATGCGTCCATTACAAACTCACGTCCGGCGAGGGCGCTGACGAGCATAAGCAATGTGCTTTCGGGAAGATGAAAGTTGGTTATCAGCGCGTCGGTCGCCTTGAATTTGTAGCCGGGATATATGAATATGCCGGTATCACCCGCAATCGGGTGAATGATCCCTTGCTCGTCGGCGGCGCTTTCAAGCGTGCGGCACGAGGTAGTGCCTACGGCAATTATGCGGCCGCCCGCCGCGCGGCGCTCGTTTATAAGCGCGGCGGATCCTGCACCGACGGTGATAAATTCCGAATGCATGACGTGCTCGGTAAAGTCGTCGACCTTGACCGGACGGAAAGTGCCGAGTCCGACGTGAAGCATTACCGGGGCTATCGCGGCACCCTTGGCCTTAATTTTATCAAGCAATTCGGGAGTAAAATGTAGGCCCGCGGTCGGTGCGGCGGCGGATCCTTCATGCGCGCTGTTTGCGTATACGGTCTGATAACGACTCTTATCGGCAAGCTTTTCGGTTATGTACGGAGGAAGCGGCATATTTCCGATCAGATCGAGTATTTCATATATATTTTTATGTTTTTCTCTGTCGTAATCGAAAGAAAGTATGCGATTTCCGCCGTCGGTGACTTCAAGCACACGCGCACGGAGCATACCGTCGCCGAATATAATATCAGTACCGGGCTTGGTACGCTTGCCCGGACGGGTCAATACCTCCCACTTGTCAGTTTCGAGCTGACGAAGCATGACAGTTTCGATCGGTACTTCAGTGTCAGCTTTGACACCGTATATCCGCGCGGGGATAACCTTTGAATCATTTATCACAAGCACATCCCCGGGGTTGATAAAATCGACAATATCATGGAATATTCGATGTTCAACCGTTTTTTGATGTCGGTCAAGCACCATAAGCCTTGAATCGTCGCGCTTGCTTGCCGGTGTTTGCGCAATAAGCTCCTCGGGAAGCTCGTAATAAAAATCTTTGGTAGTCAGATCGGTAGCGATCCGTTTGTTAGTTATCATAATTGCTCCTGAACCGGCTTCGCCGGAATAGATCACTTAAAATGTTACTTGACAGACCGGTTTTTAAAGGCTCGGCAACGGCAATAGTCACGCCGTTTTCGGGCGGGAAAATAGATTTTGTAAGCTTCGGCAGACTAATAGAGCGTCAGCTTGTCGAAGGTGCGGACGGTATCGTGGTCTGCGGAACGACCGGTGAATCCGCAACCTTGTCCGAAACCGAGCGGCGTGATATAATTCGCTTTGCGGTAAAACAGGCGGACGGCAGACTGCCTGTGATCGCCGGCACGGGTTGTAACAACATAAGCACCGCAATAGAAATGACAAAATTTGCCGAGGACGCCGGCGCGGACGCGGTAATGACCGTAACTCCGTATTACAATAAAGCAAGCGAGTCGGGACTTATCCGAAGCTTTACGGCAATTGCCGATTCGGTGAAGCTTCCCGTGATCCTGTACAACGTGCCGTCACGCACCGGTATAGACATACCGATGAGCGTATATAAAGAGCTATGCCGCCATGAGCGTATCTGCGCAGTCAAAGAAGCCGGCGGAAACATACTCACAACGCAGAGAATACTCACCGAGTGCCGCGGTATGCTTGACGTATACAGCGGAAACGACGACATGACGCTTGCGGTGCTTGCGCTCGGAGGTATAGGTGTAGTATCGGTTGTAGGAAACCTTGTACCGCATAAAATGCACGGATTGTGCACAGCGTTTTTTGAAGGCAGTCTTGATAAGTGTCGTCAACTGCAGCAGGACATGAGCACGCTTTGCGAGGCAATGTTCTGCGAGGTCAATCCGATACCTGTCAAATGCGCCCTTGCGATGATGGGCCTTTGCGGCGAGGAAATGCGCTTACCGCTCTGCGAGATCGACAGCGCGAAACGCAGTCGGATCGCCGAAGTATTGAGAAGCTGCGGGCTGATCGGTTGAACAGCCAAGCAAAAAATATTTTTTAATAATGCGTTTCAAGAGGCTGTCAAACAAGCCAGGGACCGTTTAACAACCTCTTGAAAGCGTTGCCGCGGGTCTGATGTCCGCGACGGCAGCATAATAAATTACTTATTATTCGTATCAAGATTTTCGATAAGCTCAAGCGCATGGTCGAGATAATCGTTTTCCATAAGCTCGAGCATACCCTTGTCGGAAAGTGCCGAAAGACGCGGGTCGATCGGAATGCGCGCAAGCACTTCAAGCGAAAATTTTTCCGCAGTTTCGCCGACATGGCTCTCACCGAATATTTTGTATTCGCGCCCGCAGTCGGGACATACGAAATAGCTCATATTTTCCACAATTCCGATCACGGGAATATTCATAAGCTTTGCCATGTTGACCGCCTTTGAGACGATCATGTTGGCAAGCTCCTGCGGACTTGTGACGATAATTATTCCGTCGACCGGCAGCGACTGAAAGACGGTGAGCGGAACATCTCCCGTTCCGGGCGGCATATCAATATACATATAATCCACGTCGTTCCAGATAACATCGGTCCAGAATTGCTTGACCGCGCCCGCGATGACCGGACCGCGCCAGACGACCGGCGTTTCCTTATCCTGAAGCAATGCGTTTATACTCATTACTTCAATTCCTGTCTTGGTGACTATCGGAAAGATCGCGCCGTTTCCGTCGCCTTCAGCTTCGGCAGTCAGACCGAATACCTTCGGAATCGACGGACCGGTAATATCCGCGTCGAGAATGGCGGTATTGTAGCCGAGTCTGCGGGTAGCCACTGCAAGCATCGAGGTGACAGCCGATTTGCCGACGCCGCCTTTTCCGCTGACGACGGCGATAACTTTTTTAATGTGCGAAAGCTCATGCGGCTTTTCTATCAGACTTTCTCCGCTTTTGGAAGGGCAGTCCGCCGCACAGCTTGAACAATCATGCGTACATTCGTTTTCCTGTGACATAAGTTGCCTCCGTTGAGTTGTTGACGGCATACGCCGACTTGTTTATTATACCTCATAATTCCGCTTTTTTCAATAGCAAGCGATATAAAATATTTACAATTTTTTTCGGATTTATTTGTAAACGTCAGCTATACTTTAATATGTGCGCGAAAGTCGTATCGTTTATTGCCGTCGGCGCCATGTATAAACTAACTTGTCGCCGTGGCATGAATAGATCCGAAATATGATCGTTTGGCCGTCGCACGGCAAGGAGATAATCATGGAAGCATTCAGGCGTTTTATGAGAAACAGATACGGGATCGACCCTCTCGGGAAAGCAATGCTGTTGTGCGCGGTGCTCGTTTCGGCGCTTGCGGTTGTAACAAAGCTCCCGCTCACGGTCATTTCATATCTGCTGATCGCTTTTGAACTTTACCGTTTTTTCTCCGCAGATATATACAGACGCACAAATGAAAACCGCAAATACGATGCACTCAAGAAACGCGTTATTGATTGGTTCCGCCTTGAGAAAAATAAGATCAGAGACCGCGGAACTCACCGTTATCTGAAATGCCCGACCTGCAGAGCAAATCTGCGCGTGCCCAGAGGACGCGGCAAAATTTCCGTGACCTGCCCGGTATGCAAAACGGTAACCATCACCAAAACCTGATTTTCTTCATAAAAAGTTAACCTGTACTTTACATTTCGTCAAGTATATGGTATCATGTTTTGAGTGAGACTATATACGAAACGGCGGTGATATCATTTTGGAGAATAAAAATCGAACCGAAAACGGCGGAAAAGAAAACAATATGCCGATTACGCGTCCGGGTGTGCGACCCTCGGATTATTTCAAAAAAAACGCTTCTGCGGCCGACGTCAAAAACGTGCGCCGCGAAAAACTCAAGTCCGAACGTCCGTCAGATCCCCGCGCGGGAGTCCATGAAAATACCGCTCACAGAGACAGCGCACGCAAAACTGCATCGCGCGACGGTGAACCGCGCAAAACTGCCGCGGAGGCTGCTGCCGAAAGAGCCAAGCTTGAGCGTATGCTCGCAGAGGAAAAACTCAGACGCAAAGCTAAAAGAAATGAGCGCATAAAATATTACTCCTCGGTATTTATACTTTTTCTTACGGTGCTTTCGGTGCTTGCTGCGGTGGGTGTGAGCGGATTTTTTATCGCGCTTTCCTCGCATGACGCTGACCGAGCGGGAAACTACACGCTTGAAATGTCGGATTACAATACCAAAAAAAGCGTCAA
>DHJP01000200.1 GCA_002404395.1 Clostridiales bacterium UBA4717 | reverse complement strand
ACCCCCGCCGCTGAAAAGATAGATGTAACCGACGACGGCAGGATCGTAGGATTGTTCTGAGATTCCTGGCATTGAAATATTATACAGAGCCGTAAAAAGACTGCAAACATATCCTGAGTGAGGTATGTTTGCAGTCTTTTTTATAGTATGATGAGCTAAGCGTGATTCAAAAGGGAGGGGACTCGCTTTTTACGAGAGCCCCTTCCTTTTTACAGTACGACAAACTGAAACCGTAGATTACTTTAGCATAGATACGGCATCGGCGATCGTTTTTTCAAGTGCTTCTTTACCGTATTTGTCAACTTCGGATTTATTCTTTTCTCCGTGAGTAAGGCATCCGGCGCCGCCGATACAACCGCCGACACACGCCATGCCCTCGATAAAGTTGGCTTGAAGTCTGCCGGATTTTTTCTGCAGCAATGCAATTTTGCACTGCTCGATTCCGTCACAGACGCTGGGTTTCAATACAAATTCAAGATTTTGTTCCTTGATCCCCTCAGCTACCGCGTCTGCAAGTCCTCCGGAGCGCGCAAATATTCTGCCGAAGTAAGAGGCGTTATCAAGTACACCCTCTTCAAGCGTAGTGATGTCAATATCACGGCTGTCGAACAGAGCCTNNGCGTTGTCGAGAACATCTTCGGAGAGGGTCATTATATCAATATCTCTGCTGTCGAACAGAGCCTGAAGCTCTTCAAAAGTCAAAACCGAATCGACATATTTGCTTACATCTTCACGCTGTATTTCCGCTTTCTTTGCGGTGCAGGGACCGATAAATACCGTCTTGCAGTCGGTTTCGTGTTCTTTCAGATACTTGGAAATTGCCGCCATGGGCGAAAGGTTATGCGAGACAAAGGGCATAAGCTCAGGGAATGATTTTTCAATATAGCTTACAAATGCCGGACAGCAGGAACTCGTTAAAAAGCCTTTTTCGGCAAGTTCTCTTGACTCTGCCTGAGCGACCATATCCGCACCGAGTGCGGCTTCGATGACGGTATGGAAGCCGAGCTTGCGAAGTCCGGTTATGACCTGACCGAGCTTTGCATATGTAAACTGACTCGAAATTGAAGGCGCCACTACCGCATAGATCTTGTAGTTCTGATTGCCGTGACTGCCCTTGAGCATATCAATGACATTCAGTATGTATGATTTATCGCTTATAGCGCCGAACGGGCAGGCATACACGCACGCGCCGCAGGAAATGCACTTGTCATTGTTGATGCAAGCCTGCTTTTCATCTCCCATATAGATCGCCTTGACCTTGCAGGCGGTTTCACAGGGGCGTTTGTAATTGTGAATTGCGCTGTAGGGGCAGACCTTCGAGCAGGCGCCGCATTCTTTGCATTTACTCTTGTCAATATGCGCTACATGGTCATCGTCAAAGGTGATTGCGCCGAATTTGCATACGTCCTCGCAACGGTGAGCGAGGCATCCTCGGCAGGCGTTTGTGACTTCATAACCGCCCATCGGGCATTCATCACAGGCAATATCTATTACCTCAATGACGTTCGGGTTCTGAGAGTCTCCGCCCATGGCGATTTTTACACGTTCGGCTAAGATCGCGCGCTCTTTATAAACACAGCAACGCATTGTCGGCTTTTTTCCGGGCACTATCATTTTCGGAATATCAAGGATATTCTCTGTGAGGGTGTCCGCCCATGCAAGTCGCGCAACTTCGCGCAGGACTTTATATTTCAGATGCTGAACTTTGGTATCGAATTTTCTCATAAATCGCTCCGATCAAAAATAACTGACCTTGATGTGCTTTCCCATCTTTTTAAGGCAGGCAGACAGGTCTTCCACCAGGTTCATCTTAATATTGAAATTTATCGGCAGATCCGGGTTCTGGTGTGCCGGATTAACCGCTCGCCCGACATAGAAATTTATATCGGTCGCTTCTTCAAAGAGCATTCGGCAGATTAGCGACGCACCGTCGTGACCGAAGCCCCATTTTTCGTAAAGCTTATTCTCGCCAAGCACATCATGGGCATATTCCACAACGCGGTTTACTGTGATAACTCCCTCGGTCACCAGATCGACTCCCTCGATCTTTGCGATCGGAGGTATGTCGGAATGAGTGAAATTTAACTCTGCTTCCACTTTCTTTCCGAGATATTTTGCAGCGATTGAGGAGGTCGTTCCACCGCAGATTATATGCTTTCCTTCCTTTGAAAAGAAAAGCGACATCATGCGGTTGCAGTCATCGCGCTCACGCGGAGGACCGAATAGCAAATTCATCGGTACGCGCTTGCGGATCTTGATGACGCAGGCGGTGGCATCGTCGCCCGGACGATGCTCATACAGCTTGTCCGCTTCATCAATAAGCATTGTGGAGAGCGTTTTTGCTGTGTAACCGGCGGCGCTTGTGATCTCAACAAAATCTATTATGTCCTCACGCTTCCAACCGAAGTTGTATGCAAGTCCGATCCCGGCGTGCGGACAGCCGTCGCTCATTGCGACAAAAATATCATCCTCATGCAGTTTTATAAGCGAGTGGTAGATCTTTTTGCCGCCGATATTCATTTC
>DHJP01000090.1 GCA_002404395.1 Clostridiales bacterium UBA4717 | reverse complement strand
ATCGGACATATTATCAACCTGTTCAACGGCAGTGGTATGGATCTGATTAACAATCTCTGCCAGATCATCTTTGCGATTGCGGTAGGCTTTTTGCTGGTCACGATTTTTTACCGCGGCGGAAGTCTGCTTTCTTGTATTATTGTCCATTCTGCTATCAACACGCTAAGCACATTTGCTGATACCAAAGAATTTACTGTGGAAATGCAGCTGCTCCATACTGCGGTTTTAATTATTATATCGGTTGCCTATACCCTGATTCTGACAAGAACGCTTCCGAAAGATCAATTGGCAAAATAGAATTGAACTGAAAATTCAGGAGGAAAAACTATGTCGTGGCGCGGCGGGTGTCGGAAAATGATCAAAGAGCTGTACAGGCAGGCGAGGCTTTCCGGTATCAACTACATGAAGGAACCTCGGCAGAATGTTTAAGAATATTATGATGAACTTCAGAATAACCGATGACGGAAACGAGCGCGATATAAATGATATACACGGGATGTTGAAAGAATATAATCACAGTCATCGCGAAGCGTCGGCAAACGTCCCGATAGGAGTATTTTTTGAAGATGAGACGGGCGGAAAGCTCGCCGGATTGACGGGAGAGACATTCGGCAATTGGCTTTGCATTAGGTTTCTTTTTGTCAGTGAGGCGCTCAGATGCAAAGGGATCGGAAGCGAGCTGCTTAAAGCGGCAGAGACAGAAGCAGTGCGGCGCGGCTGTAAATATGCCTTTGTGGACACCTTTTCGTTTCAGGCTCCCGAATTCTACAGAAAGCACGGATACGAGGAGGTTTTTACCCTCGAAGAATATCCGTACACCGGAAAAAGGCACTATTACACAAAAGAACTGCTTTGATTTGGATTGACGGAGAAAATTTATATGCAAAACTTTGGAATGTCAATGCTATGGTTTTGGGTGTCTTATGCTATTGTAACGTGTGTGGGCATTTTCCACACTATATTTAATATTTATGTTTTGAAAATGAAGCCGATGGACGAGAACAGTATGGGCGAAGGTTATGAGAAAACAAAGCCGTGGCATCCGCTTTACAATATCATTCTGTTTTCAATCTTCGGTCGTCTGTATATGAACGGTCTTGCAGAGCCGACTTTAACCGAATCTTTGATCACAGGCGCAATATGGGCGGGAGTCTGCATTATATTTGATGCATTCGGTTGGGTACTTATCAAACACCCATGGAGTTTATCTTTCAAAGAGTTCTATGCGGACTATCAACCTTGGATCACACTCATATACCTTGCGATATTCTCAGGACCTGTGGTTGGGTATTTGTTTACACTGATTTAACCGCCAAATTCCGATTTATGGAGGCAACTATGAAAAACACAAACCAACTGATCGGCTGCTGCGGGCTGGACTGCGAAAAGTGTGACGCCAGAATTGCAACGATCACAAACGACAACGCTCTGCGTGAAAAGACTGCCGCGCTCTGGACAAAACTCAATGGGGTAACAATCACGCCGGAGATGATAAACTGTACCGGTTGTCGGATCAACGGCGCAAAAACACCTTTCTGCGACAAGCTCTGTCCCGTACATAACTGCGTTCGTGAAAAAGGCTTTGATACCTGTGCCGACTGCCCGCAGACAGCCGAATGCCCGACGTTGGGCCGCATCGCCGCAAACAGCCCGTTTGTTTTGGAAAATCTGAGTCTGCTTCGTGAGGCGAAGCAAAACGAAATCAATTGAGAGGCAGAAAATATGGCAAAAATATTGTACTGTCCGAAAACACAGCGAGTCGTCAAAGCCAAAATGCAAGCACGTATTATCTCTGAGCTGACGCATTAGAAAATCCTCATCATGATCGCGCACAGGCTGAAATCCGTACGCGGCGCCGATCGGATTTCGGCGTCGGACAAGTGGCAGATCGTACAGTGCGGCACGCCCGGCGAACTGATGAAAAAAACATTGTCTGCTGTCATTTTATACGCGGTCGGTTGTAAACTACAAATGCAAAAGTAAAAAATCCTGCTGTGTATTCGTCGGTACATCAGTATCGGAACAGGTTACGCTTGTTCCGTTTTTTATTTACGCTTCATTTTTATTAAACAAACTCTATCGTTTTTGGGGCAAAACTTATGTTTTCCGCACAACTATATAAACTGTATTTTCTTTTTGATTTTTCGGTAAAAAATGTCGCTTTGCTATTGAAAAAGCAATGTACGTATGATATAATCGACCCGTAAGCGCCCATAAGCGATCCCGGCATTTTCGTCAAAAACGTATTTTTCCGAATATGATAAAATTTCTATGACTTTGACAGCATCGGCAAAGGTCGTGTGCTCTGCTTACAGCGCTTTTAATGACTTATTTATTAAATATGAACCGATCTCCGCTATGCGGCTTTTTCAAAGCGCTGCAGTTAGTTTGCGCTAACCGTCGCGGATAAAGGAGACAAAAATGAATTTCAAGGAGCTGGCGGCATATAAACGCGATTGCCTGCTCGGGGCACTCGGAGCACTTTTGATGCTCGTCGGAGATCTGTGCCTGAGCGTGGTCACTGCAAGCCCCGGTGACAGCGGACTGTTTATGCGTGAAGCGTATCTGAACGGCGCTTATGAATCATGGCGGCTTCCGCTGTTGCTTGTAACCGGGCTTTGCGGCATGACGCTCGGATTTTTTACAGTTCGGGCATCCTACCGACAGATAAAACCGCAGTATCGAAAAACACGCCTTGCTTTGCTTGCAGGCGGCGTGATCTACATAGCTACGGCAGGTACATTACACTTTTTTATCGGCAGTCTTGCCGATTGGACAAGCACACTTTCACCGGTTCTCGGTCGCGAAGAAACCATAGCATTAATCCAAGCGCAATACACCCGTCTGATGCCGACTATGGGAATTGCATACGCGGGAATGGTTTTGATGATCCTTTCAAGCGCCTTTGCGGTGCTTTCAAATAAAACCGTTCTGCCGCGGCAGATGTTTGTATTTCATATGATTATTTTTCAGGTCGTGTTTGTTCTGATACCCGATCTGCGTCAGGCGCTCGGCGCTGAGACTTCCACATGGGACTTTGTATTGAGCCAAGGTTCGGGCAACGCGGCGCTCTGCCTTTGGATGCTTGCAAATGCGGTCTGGGCGGGCAGGAAAACCAAGACGGCAGAAATATAAAATATTTTATAATCTGAGTCCTAAACCCGATTCGATGTATTCCGCACGGTACTTATGTCGGCAATTATAATGATATTTTTTCAAACCGAACATAGCATACCGCATGAAAATTTCACCTCTTTCAAATAACGAACCGTTTTTGATCTACCGATTGTTTTGAGTCGGCTTCGCCGACGTAAGGAATTAAAATGCAGTTTGAAACACTTGGAAATAATCAAAAACCCGCCGTGCTCTTTTTCCATGCCATGGGAGTAACGGGTGCGAGCAACGAACCCGTCGCGCGGCATTTGCAGGACAAATATTTCTGTGTGCTTCCGACCTCCACCGTTTACTGCCAAGATCAAAAGTATATAAGCAAAGGAGATGAGGTGCGTCAGGTCGAAGCCTTTCTGCGTGAGCAGGGCGTAAAAAGCCTTGCTTTAGTAGTTGCTTCGTCTATCGGCGCAGATCTGGCTATGGCATTTCTTGCGCAGACTGCTCTGCCTGTGCACGGCGTATTCTTCGACGGCGGACAGTTCGCACAAATCGGCAAAGCCACGCGTCTGATCATGACTCCGTTTCTGTATCTTGCTATAAAAAGCGTGTATCTGT
>DHJP01000156.1 GCA_002404395.1 Clostridiales bacterium UBA4717 | reverse complement strand
CGACCTCATCAAGAGTACGGGTATCGGAAACATCGAACTGTTCCGAATCATGCGGACGCTCTTTTTCGGGATACCCGCCTACAGAGGTCCTTGAAGCGCCGCTGATCTGGGAAACTCCCAAATCAAGCACCGCGCCTCTCACGGCTTCGCTCTCTCTTGTTGAAATGATCATACCGGTGTAAGGGACTGCGATCCTTATGCAGGCGATGATCTTTTTAAACATATCGTCCGAAAGCGAATTGTCAAATGCATTCGGGTCAATATCATCGGCGTGTTTGATCCTTGGTATGCTTATCGTGTGCGGACCTACACCGTGGACCGCTTCAAGGTGTTCGGCGTGCATGAGAAGTCCGGCAAATTCATAGTCGTATCCCTCAAGTCCGAACAAAACTCCTAATCCGACGTCGTCAATTCCGCCTTCCATCGCGCGGTCCATTGCCTCGGTGTGATAATCATAATCGTGCTTGGGTCCTGTGGGGTGAAGCGCAAGATAACTTTCTTTGTTATATGTTTCCTGAAAGAGAATATAGGTGCCGATCCCCGCATCTTTAAGCTTGCGGTAATTTTCGACTGTCGTTGCCGCAATATTCACGTTCACCCTGCGGATATCGCCGTTTTTGTGGTGAACGGAATAGATTGTCTTGATGCATTCAAGAATGTATTCTATCGGATTGTGAACGGGATCTTCGCCTGCTTCGATCGCAAGGCGCTTATGTCCCATATCCTGAAGCGCAATGACCTCGTTTCTGACTTCCTGTTGAGTGAGCTTTTTTCTGGCAATATGTTTGTTCTTTAAATGGTACGGACAGTAAACGCAACCGTTGACGCAATAATTTGAAAGATAGAGCGGAGCAAACATAACGATACGGTTGCCGTAAAACGCCAGCTTTATCTCATTTGCAAGTCTGTACATTTCTTCGATCTTTTCGGGAATATCGCATGCGAGAAGCACCGACGCTTCCTTATGCGTAAGTCCCGAGCAATGCACGGATTTTCCGTCGCCCGAATATTGGGGTCTTGCTTTTTCAAGAATACTGTCGATCAGTTCAAGGTTGTTTTTGTTTGCTTTTGCATATCGGAGAGTTTCGAGAATTTCATCATGATTGATGAACTCCTCCGCTTTTAAAGATTCAGGATCGTAAGTAGCCATGTTTTTTTCCTTTCTTATCGGTCAGAGTCAGCTCTTTCCGTCAGATGTTTTTCATGTCGCCACGTGATGCGGCAACAGAGAAGCCTATTGCAGAGAGACTTCTTTTCAATTCCTCAAGGTTCTGTGCGGATTCAGAGCCGGTTGAGAGTTTATTGTCGTATAAATTGTATTTGCTCCTTGCTTCAAGCGGCGACAGGTTGGGCATAACGACATTTGCGCCTGCAAGTATGCCCCTGAGTCTTCCGTCTGCTTCAATCGTTCCGAGCGCGGTCGTCGCCGGAAGCAGAATGTTCGGCTTTATCAGTCTTATAAGTGACAAAAGAAAATATGTCAGAATCGCAGAGCCGGCGTGAAAGGCTCCGAACGGCGTATCTTTTTGCGGAATGAACGGTCCGATCCCGCACATTTCGGGAGAAAATTCCTCGATAAATTTGAGGTCGGACGCGATGTTTTCAAGCGTTTGATACGGTGAGCCTACCATGAAACCGCAACCGACGGCAAAACCGACCGTTCGTAGAGCTTCAAGGCATTTTATCCGATGACTATAGGACATTTTTATCGGATGAAGTAAATTATAGTGTTTTTCACTTGCCGTCTCGTGTCTTAAAAGATAGCGGTCAGCGCCTGCGTCGAACATTTTTTCATATTCAGCCTGCTCATATTCTCCGAGCGAAAGGGTTATTGCACACTCGCGAAATCTGCGTCGGATCTCGGATATGATACCGATTATCCGCTCGATCGGCAGCGCTCCTTCACCGCCTTGCAGAACAAAGCTTCTGAAGCCTAATTCATATCCCTCTTTACAGCAGGAAAGAATCTGTTCATCGGTAAGAGTATATCGGATACATTTGCTGTTTGAGGCTCTGATACCGCAATAATAACAGTCGTTTTTGCATATGTTTCCGATCTCTATCAGCCCTCGTATGAAAATGTCCGTACCGTAAATTTCTCTTCGTAGCTCATCTGCAAGCTTTGCGGCGTATGCGTGTTCATTTTCGCTTGCGTTTTCAAGCAAAAAGAGGTACTCTTTTTCAGAGAGACGGTGGGTCTGCGCGAGCTTGTCGATCAGCGATACAATCTCAGTCTTCATTTTTGACATTTGAATATGCGGTCTTGACGCTTATACCTCGAATGTTTCCGAGCTTTCCCGCAAGCGATGAAATCTCATCCTGCGGTGCGTCTATTGCAATGGAGATGATATTTATTCCCCGCGCACGGTAGGGAATACCCATTCTCCCGATAATGTATTCTCCGTAATTATGGAGAATTGAATTTAAATTCTCGGCTGCATCGCCGTCTTCGACGATTATAGCCATTACGGCAACTCTTGTTTGCATTTTAAATATCCTTTCACAAAAAAATAGCTGCACCCGCCAAAAGGTACAGCTAAACACGGCATTTGTGAAAAGCTCCTTTCAGTCAGGCAAAAAAGCCTTTTTGTCAGGCGCAGTTTCATTGTAGCACAAAGATTTTTGAATGTCAATACTTTGGAGACACATAAAACCGTATCTGAGAATAATTACCGTTAAGATATTGAACACTGAGCGGCAGACGATCATCATGAATACGGCTGTGCGACTGCGTTTGAATTATTGAGCTTGAAGTATTACCTCGGCAAATGACTCGGCAAGCAATTTTGCGGAATACTTTGCCTCTTCAAGCGTGTTTCCGTCCGAGCCGATCTCCACAAGCAGAGAACCGTCGCTGTACTGCTCGTTATACGATGCGCCTCTGAGAGCGATAGGACGTACTAAATTCGGGTGATTTCCGTCGAGAGTTACCGCAAGCTTGAGCGCAAGCGAAAGATTGTTTTCCCAATTCGGAAAATCCGCTCCGCCTTCATCGGTTCCGACGAGGATCATTATTTGAGCGGCTTTTTTACCGTCAGTCTCTACCGACGGACGCGCTTTGGCTTTGTTTGCGTACAGGATCGCATCACGGTGGAGATCAAAGACGTAACGTATGCTCGGGTTTTCTTTCAGACACTCGCGAATAGATTCGGCGGCAAGCGAATACGAATCACGATAAGAATGTGCGTCGTGCTGGGTTTTGCAATGGAGAGTCGGGATCCCGAGTTCTTCCAGCGTTTCGCAGAAGGTATTGCCGACGGCGATCATGTTGATGTTTT
>DHJP01000048.1 GCA_002404395.1 Clostridiales bacterium UBA4717 | reverse complement strand
AAGATCCAGGGCATCGGCGCGGGCTTTGTGCCCGAGGTGCTTGATACGAAGATCTACGACGAGATCGTAACCGTGACAAACGAAGCGGCGTTCGAGACCGGTAAGCTTATCGGCAAGAGCGAGGGCGTGCTCGTCGGTATTTCCTCGGGCGCCGCGCTCTGGGCGGCGATCGAGCTTGCAAAGCGTCCCGAAAACGAGGGCAAGACGATAGTTGCGCTCATGCCCGATACCGGAGACCGCTACCTTTCGACTCCCATGTTCGCAGACTGATTTTGCGCGAGGTGAAATATGATCTCAACACGCGGAAGATATGCGCTCAGAGTCATCGTTGACCTTGCGCTTCATAATAACGGAGGCTTTACTCCGATAAAAGAGGTCGCCGAGCGTCAGGAGATCTCGCTTAAATATATCGAGCGGATCATGCCGTTGCTGTCGCGCGGCGGACTCGTCGAGGGCATACACGGGAAAGGCGGCGGGTACAGGCTGAAAAAGGATCCTCACGATATTACAGTCGGGGATATCCTGCGCCTGACCGAGGGGGAGCTTGCGCCGGTCGCGTGTCTGGCAAAGGACGCCGAGCCGTGCACCCGCGCCTCATCCTGCGCAACGCTTGGGGTGTGGAGCGGATATTATAAGCTGACGCGCGAATATTTCGACGGCATCACTATCGCGTCGCTTGTAAGTACGCCCGACGTCGGCGAATACGTGATATAGCGCGGAAAATATCATATTATGAAACAGCCCGCCTCAAAAATGCCGGTCATTGTTCCGACGTTTTTGAAGCGGTCCGATCCTGTCTTGGCGTCTTTCGCTTTTTGACCGTACTTATGTCAACGGGTGATAAAAACTCATTCTGAGTTTTTATCACCCGTTTTTGGTCTTGCTGTCTTTGGCGTATTCCCGCGGCGATCTGCCCGTAAGCTTTTTGAACATTTTGGAAAAATTGAAAACATCGGCGTACCCCGCCATCTTTGCCGATGCGCCGACCGAATAGCCGGCGGATAAAAAGCGGCAGGCGGCATTGATCCGAGTGCGGATCAACTCGTCGCGGATAGTCCGTCCGAAACGCTTTTTGTATTCGCGTGAAAGATACCGACGGTCAAGATGCGCGCGCTCGGCGATCGACTCGACCGTGATCTCGTTCATGTAGTTGTATTTGATGAAAGTTCGGATCCCGCTTATCGGCTCGCCCCTGTCGGCGTTACGGCCGCCGATTTTTGAAAAAAATTCCCATAAAAGAGACATACAGTATTCGTATGAGCACTCGCCCTCTGAGATCATTTCGTTCAGCCGCAGAAAGGTGTCGTGCGCGTATTCGATAACGGGCGGCATTTCGCGCAGCCGCTCGGCTGCCGTACCCGAAAAGCCCGCCCAAACGTATTGCCATGGGTCGGCGCTGTCTGCCGAGTAGAGCGTGACGTCTCCCGGGCAGATGACGAAAAGCTCGCCGGGCGAGACCTTGAACTTGCCTTGAGGCGAATTAAACACGCCTTTTCCGCTTATGCAATAATGGATCAGAAAACAGTCGCGTATGTAGGGACCGAATGAATGAGCGCTCGCGCATTGCTCGGCGCCGATAAAGAGCGCGGACAGCTCGCATTGTTTAGAAACGGCAGATTCGGCTGTGTGCCGCTTAAGCATGATATTCATAAAATAACTCCGGAATATATCATTCAAGTTACATAATAACATATTTCGGTTACCAAAATCAATGGAAAAGGCAAAAAAAATATGATATCATGTATCTGCTGATGAAAAGTCCGACCGTACGCGGCAGCACCGCTGTGCGCCGGCTGGTTCGGAGACGGCGCGAAAGCGCGGACTTTGCAAAGCGGGGTTTCACGACCGATTTTTTGCGCGGCGGCGCGAAAATTCAAGTCTGTATTTTGAGCCGCCGACGGCGGCACGGAGGGTTATATGAAAATTACGTTTATGGGTGCGGGAAGCACCGTGTTTGCCAAAAATGTGCTCGGAGATACATTGCTCTGCCCGTCGCTTTGCGAATGTGAAATAGCACTTTATGACATTGACGGTGAAAGACTTGACGAATCGTATCTGGTGATCGAAGCGCTTAATAAAAAGTACAACGATAACAAAGCGTCGGTCAAAAAATATCTCGGCGTCGGGAACCGTAAAGAAGCGCTCAGAGGCGCGCGCTTCGTGATCAACGCCGTACAGGTCGGACTTTACGATCCGTGTACCATAATTGATTTTGAGATCCCGAAGAAGTACGGTGTAAGACAGACGATAGGCGACACGCTCGGGATCGGCGGAATTTTCAGAGCGCTGCGCACCATTCACGTGCTCAAGGATTTTGCCGCCGATATGCGGGAGGTCTGCCCGGATGCGCTCTTTATGAATTATACCAACCCCATGGCAATGCTCACCGGCTATATGCAGCGCTTCAGCGGCGTCAATACGATCGGACTCTGCCACAGCGTGCAGTGGTGCACAAGAACGCTGCTCGACGAGCTTGACATGGAGGATGTTGAAGTCGGCAGTGAACTTATCGCGGGCATCAACCATATGGGATGGTTGCTTTCGATAAATGATAAGGACGGAAACGACCTGTATCCCGAGATCAGGCGTCGTGCAAAAGCAAAGAACGCCGCCGAAAAGCACGGCGATATGGTCAGATTCGATTACATAGACAAGCTCGGATACTATTGCACCGAGAGCAGCGAGCATAACGCCGAATACAATTGCTTCTATATCAAGCCGAACTACCCCGAGCTTATCGAAAAATTCAATATTCCGCTTGACGAGTACCCGCGCCGTTGCGTCAAGCAGATAAACGAGTGGAAAGAGCAGAAGAAAGCTCTACTGAACGGCGGAGACATCGAACACCGGCGTTCAAGAGAGTATGCAAGCCGCATAATGGAGTCGATCGTAACAAATACCCCGTACGAGATCGGCGGAAACGTGATAAATAACGGACTCATCGATAATCTGCCCGCCGACGCCTGCGTTGAGGTGCCCTGCCTTGTGGACGGTTACGGCATACATCCGACGCACGTCGGCAAGCTGCCTACGATCTGCGCCGCTATGAACATGACGAATATCAACTGTCAGTTACTTACGATCGAAGCGGCGGTCACAATGAAAAAAGAGGTCATATACCAGGCGGCAATGATGGAACCGCACACCGCAGCGGTATTGTCGATCGACGATATAATCAAGCTTTGCGACGAGCTTTACGAAGCGCATACAAATGCAGGATATCCGATAT
This sequence comes from Clostridiales bacterium UBA4717, assembly GCA_002404395.1. Classification (GTDB taxonomy): domain Bacteria; phylum Bacillota; class Clostridia; order Oscillospirales; family CAG-272; genus UBA4717. The sequence goes on along the minus strand of DHJP01000048.1, from coordinate 440 downwards.
TCTGAAAAAACGAATATGTCGGGCAGTGTGTTGACTTTTCACACTGCCCGGTGTTATAATATCAAGCAGAATACAATTACAGTGAAAGGTGCTTCGATTATGGAAATGCTTGAAAAGTCAGCCGCTTTCGGATATTTTTGCGAGATCAGCGCGATACCGCGCGGCTCGGGCAACGAAGCGGCGATCGCCGCTTATATCGAAAATTTTGCAAAGGCTCACGGGCTTTATGTCATGCGCGATCTGTCAAACAGCGTGCTTGTGCGCCGACCTGCCGCGGCAGGCTTTGAAAAACTGCCGTCGGTGCTTTTGCAGGGGCATACCGATATGGTGTGTGAAAAAACGCCCGATTCAAACCATGATTTTCTGAAGGACGGGATCAAGGTCATCGTGGACGGGAATGTGATCCGTGCCGACAGGACCACGCTCGGCGGCGACGACGG
>DHJP01000037.1 GCA_002404395.1 Clostridiales bacterium UBA4717 | reverse complement strand
TTATTTCCTAAGTATCTCATAATTAAACTCACTTTCAATTCTGATCAACATTATTTATTATATCCCCATACTCAACCAAATTCACATTACCCAGCTCTTTGGCTTTATCTTCACAGCCTTTTGTAAAGCCTGATTTTGAGAACAGGTAATAATGTTTGGTTTTGTAATTAAACAACTCGCTTCGTTTCACAAGTGTTTCCAAAACGCCGAGGTCAATCTTTTCATTTGTCCATTTACATTCTGCAAAAAGGGCGGTGTTTTTGTCCTGTTTGCCCATAATGTCGATTTCTTCCTGACGCTTTTCTTTCGGGTTATTGCCCCACCAGCGACCGAGAGCGGTAAATTCAACCGGACAGTTGCCGGAAAGGAGCTGTTTCCACAGATACTGTTTACAAATATCCTCAAAGACCTTGCCCATATAGTCCGAAAGCTGCGGTTCTATCCGCTTATATGCCAGATCTGCGGCGCCGCGGGCTATGATCGAATTGTTTTCAAACACGAACCGATACCAAAAGCGGAACATATTATCTTCGATCGAATAAACCGACTTTCGCGATGTCTTTTCGCCGTACGGAGTTTCTTTCTGCACAATTCCCAAATTGATCAGATTTTTGAGATACATTGCGCAAACATTTGTATCTTCGCCGACCTTGCCCGAAATCTCCGACATTCTCGACGCTCCCGTTGCAACGGCGGCGATGATCGCCGTATAGATCGCCGGTTCTCTGACTTCCTGTTTCAAGAGGTTTATCGGTTCTTCATACAAAAAAGAAACAGTATTCAGAAATGTATCTTTGATATTATCCTCAACGCTCAATTTATCGTTGATCTGCAACAGGTACTGCGGAGTACCGCCTACAATTCCGTAAATGACTGCCTTATCCTCGGCGGTGAAATTCTTTAAGTAGCGGCAGGTCTCTTCAAAGTCGAACGGCAAAAGTTTCATTTGCGCCGTTCTTCTGCCGTATAGCGGTGCTTTGTAGGCAAGCACATGATCTTCCATATACGACATTGACGAACCGCAGAGAATCAGCATCAGCTTTGATCTGTCTTTGTATTTATCAATAAGAAGCTGGAGAGTAGAGGCGAGACTTTTTGACGAGCGTGCCACATACGGGTATTCGTCTATTGCAAGAATAATACGCTCTTTCTCAGCAAGCCGGAACACATATTCGAGCGCCGACTGAAACGACGAGAATATGCTGTCGATTTCCGTACCGCTGACATATTCCATAATGCTTTTCGAAAAATTTTCGAGATTCTGCTTTGCGTTGCTCTCAACGCCCATAAAATAAATTGCGGTTTTATCGTCAATAAATTTATTGATAAGCGCGGTTTTGCCTACACGGCGTCTGCCGTAAATGACCGCAAATTCAAATTTATCCGATTTGTATAATCTTTCAAGAGCCGAAAGCTCCCGCTCTCTGCCTATAAACATGATCCAACCTCCGATCTGAGCTATTATCATTATACCACAGATTTTGAAAATAGTCAAATGTAATTGAGTAATTTATGATTTGATAAATATATTTTATTTGTAACTCCGAACGCAACACCAAAAGTCATTTGTTAAATGCGTTGGACGTACGAGGGCAGTGCATATTTGATAAGCCGTGAAAAAAGCATCGGCACGCCGTCGCGGCGTGCCGATGCTTTTGACTATCCGAGAGTCCGGGAGCTCGGATAATTTTATGAAATTCGGTCGGTGCGCTTGAGGTCACACCATTGCTTTGTGCTCCCATTTTCCGCTCTTGTAGCGGAAAATGAACACTGCGATCGCAATCACGCCCGAAGCGACCGACGCGAGGATCGAGCCGATGACGCCGAGGCTGCACAGGGTTATGAGCACGTATCCGAGCCCGAAATTGACGATGAACATACGCACGACTGCGAATATTGTGGTGAACTTTGCGTCTCCCGCGCCGTTGAAGCCGTGGACCGCGATCGTATAGATGTTTGTGATGATCGGGGAGTTGATGACCTGTATCTTCAGTATAACGTCAAGCAGCTTCAGCGTTTCGGGGTTGTCGGTATACGCGCCGAATATGCCCGGCAGAATAAAATACGAGGGGATCCAGAGTATAAGCTCCATGGCGATCGAGTAGCCGGCGCATTTAAGCAGCATGAGCTTGGCCTTGTCGTTTTCGCCCTTTCCGATATGTTTGGCGACAAGGATCGTGGCAAGGGTCGCCCAGACCGAGATCGGCACGTTGATCGGCGCGGCGATCGACCCGAATATCGAGGAAGCCGCCAGGTGCGATTTGCCGAACGGGACGATGAAGCCGGTTATCATTGTGGAAGCGAGGTTTGTCAGGATCGAGCCGAGCGAGGACAAAAATCCGAGATAGAGCACGCTCTTGATGACGCTGTATCTGACGATGACCGACTCCCTGAAACGCGCGAGCATTTTAAAGCGGTTGAGCAGCACGACTCCCGCGACTGCCGAGACGAGTCTTGATATTATCAGGCTCAGGCCCGCTCCGACGACTCCGAGGTCCATTACTTTGATCGCGAAGAATGCGAGGATCACGTTTACGATACTGCCCGACACCGAAATGTACAGCGGCAGTTTATGGTTATTGTAGCCGCGGCAGGTGCAGGCAGCCGCCTGAAATATTCCGTAAAAGGGAAGCGAGATGCCGAGCAGGGGTATGTATTTGATCGACTCGTCGAGAATTTCGGGACCGGTGTTGCCGAAAAGCAAAGTCATGATCTGCGCGGGAAAAAGGCAGAACGCCGCGGCTACAAGGAGCGTGCCGTATGCGGTGAACATCATTGTCTGACCGGCGACGAGCTTTGCGCGCTCATGGTTGCCCTGACCGAGGTTTTGCGAAACGACGACGATGACCGCCGAGGTAGCGGATAAGAACACTATCGAGATGAGATTGTTCGCCTGATTTGCGAGGCTGATCGCCGAGATCACGTTTTCGCCCGCGCCCGAAACGAAGTAGGAATGTACGGCTCCGATCAGGTTGTTGAGTATCATATCGATAAAGATCGGTATGAACAGCGAGAACAGCATTTTGAAATCGGGGTCGCGGAGTCTGAAGCTTTTTTTCGGCGTTTTGGGGCGGTCATGAACGGGTACTTCGGATGTTTCGGGCGGTTTGGACACTTCGGACACTGCTGTCGCTTTGGGAATGCTTCCGTCGTTTGGCATGATACTCTCCATGCCGCCGTAGGCGGCTCATAAAA
>DHJP01000181.1 GCA_002404395.1 Clostridiales bacterium UBA4717 | reverse complement strand
ATCATGCCGGCCTGACAGAAGGGGACGCCGCAGTCCATGCAGCGTGCCGCCTGGGTCTGCTGCTCCTCGCGGGAAAGCCAGATATGAAATTCGTTAAAGTTTTCAATGCGCTCCAGAGGCGGAACATCCGTACTGGTTTTTCGCGTGTAATCGATGAATCCTGTTGTCTTGCCCATAACGCAGCCCTCCTTACTTTTTCTTCTGCACCGTGTAGAATGCTTCGATCTGCGCTTGCTCGCCGTCCAGACCGCGCTCCTCTACAGATGCGATCACGCGCAGCATGCGGTCGTAATCGTAAGGCAGAACTTTTTTGAATTTGGGCAAAAACTCACTGAAGTTGTCCAAAATCTCCTTGCCGCGGGGGGACCCGGTGGCTTCCACATGCTCGCGGATGAGCTCCTTCAGGGTGGCAACGTCGTACTTGTGCTCCACAGGCTCCAGGCTGACGGTCTCCTTGTTCACGCGCTGATAGAAGTCCCAGTTCTCATCCAGCACATAGGCGATACCGCCGCTCATACCAGCCGCAAAGTTCTTTCCGACCTTTCCGAGAATGACGGCAAAGCCGCCCGTCATATATTCGCAGCCGTGATCTCCGCATCCCTCGGCAACCGCCGTTGCTCCCGAATTTCTCACGCAAAAACGCTCGCCGCAAACCCCGTTTATGTACGCTTCGCCTCCCGTCGCACCGTAGAGCGCAACATTGCCTACAATGACATTGTCTTCGGGCGCAAACGCCGATTTTTCATCGACTCTTACCGAAATTTTTCCGCCCGAGAGTCCTTTGCCGAGGCAATCGTTTGAGTCGCCGCAGAGTCTGAGCGTCAGTCCTTTAGGGATGAACGCACCGAACGACTGTCCTCCGCCGCCTACGCAATTGATCACATATGTGTCATCCTCAAGCGAATTTCCGAAGCGTCTTGTAATGTTCGAGCCAAGAATGGTTCCGAAGGTACGGTCAACGCTTGAAACGTTAAGCGTATAGGAATGAGGCTTACGCTTCTCAAAATACGGCGTAAACTCAGGAAGCAGCACCGACTCGTCAAGCGTTTTTTCAAGTCCGAAGTCGAATTTGGCAGAAGCGTCAAAATGAATATTGTTGCTTTCGGACAACACCTCGGACAGGTTAAGCTTCGCCGCTCTGTCAGTAACCAAATGCTCTCTCATTCTGAGAAATTCGGTTCTGCCCACAAGCTCATCCACCGAATGTACGCCGAGTTTTGCCATGATCTCGCGAAATTCTTCGGCGATAAAACACATGAAGTTCATAACGTACTCGGGCTTGCCGCAAAAACGCTTCCTCAATTCGGGATTCTGAGTTGCAATGCCGACCGGACAGGTGTCAAGGTTGCAGACCCGCATCATTACACAGCCGAGCGTTACAAGCGGAGCGGTCGCAAATCCGAATTCCTCCGCACCGAGTATACAGGCAATCGCCACATCTCGTCCGCTCATGAGCTTTCCGTCGGTCTCAAGCCGCACCCGGCCTCTGAGTCCGTTCCGTATCAACGTCTGATGCGCTTCCGAAAGCCCCAGCTCCCACGGAAGCCCCGCATTATGTATAGAGCTTTGCGGAGCGGCGCCGGTCCCTCCGTCATAACCCGAGACCAACACTACCTCCGCGCCCGCTTTGGCGACTCCGGCGGCAATGGTACCGACGCCCGCTTCACTGACAAGCTTAACCGAGATCCCCGCCTTTTCGTTAGCGTTCTTCAGATCGTATATGAGCTGCGCAAGGTCCTCTATAGAGTATATGTCATGATGCGGCGGAGGTGATATCAAAGATACTCCCGGCGTCGAATATCTCGTTTTTGCGATCCACGGATATACCTTTTTGCCCGGCAGATGACCTCCCTCTCCCGGCTTTGCGCCCTGAGCCATCTTTATCTGTATTTCCTTTGCGCTGCACAGATACTCACCGGTCACTCCGAACCGACCCGAAGCCACCTGCTTGATCGCGCTGTTTTTCTCGGTATTAAGTCTTGACGGGTCTTCGCCGCCCTCTCCCGAATTCGATTTCCCTCCGAGTCGGTTCATAGCAATTGCCATACAGGTATGCGCTTCTTCCGAGATAGAGCCGTATGACATAGCTCCGGTCTTGAAGCGCTTAACGATCTCCGAGACCGGTTCGACCGTATCAAGCGGTACGCCGCCTTTTTCGTCAAATACAAATTCAAGCAAGCCGCGCAGCGTATGCGGTTTTCTTTCGTCATCCACAAGCGCGGTGTATTTTTTGAAAAGCTCATACGAGCCCTCTCTTACCGCTTTTCGCAGCGCGACGATAGTCTGAGGATTATACATATGATCCTCGGCGACTCCGGAGGCTCCGGACGAGCTTCTGAGCTTATGCATACCTACGCTGTCAAGCGTTTCGTCAACACCGAGCCCGAGCGGATCAAAGGCGTGATCATGTCTCCATTCTACGCCCTCGCCTATTTCCTTAAGTCCTATGCCGCCGACCGGGCTGACCGTATTTGTGAAATATTTGTCGATCACCTCTTTGCAAATACCCACCGCTTCAAATATCTGCGCCGATTGATACGACTGAAGCGTCGATATTCCCATTTTGGAGGCGATCTTCACTATTCCGTGCAATATCGCATTATTATAATCCTCTATCGCTTCATGCACGTCCTTGTCAAGCCTGCCGTCGCCGACAAGCTCTGCAATACATTCTTGGGCAAGATACGGGTTCACCGCTCTTGCGCCGTATCCGAGCAATGTTGCAAAATGATGCACCTCGCGCGGCTCGGCGCTTTCGAGAATTATTGAGACCGCAGTGCGCTTCTTAGTGCGTATCAGATGCTGTTCGATCGCCGACACCGCAAGCAACGAGGGGATCGCGACGTGATTTTCGTCAACTCCGCGGTCGGAAAGAATAATAATATTCGCACCGCTTTTGTATTCCTTGTCGCACTCAACGAAAAGCCTGTCAAGCGCACGCTCAAGCGAAGTATTTTTGTAATACAGCAATGAAACGGTAGAAACACGGAATCCCGGATTTTTCATGCTTCTGATCTTCATAAGATCGGTCGAAGTCAATATCGGATTATGTATCTCAAGGACATTGCAGTTGTCCGGACGTTCTTCAAGCAGATTACCGTCGCTTCCCACATACACGGTGGTATCGGTCACGACCTCCTCCCGCAAAGCGTCGATCGGCGGATTCGTGACCTGTGCAAACAGCTGTTTGAAATAGTTGAAAAGCGGCTGGTGCTTTTCGGACAGCACGGCAAGCGGAATATCAATGCCCATTGCCGCAGTCGGCTCGATACCGTTCTTCGCCATCGGCAATATCGAATTTGTGACATCCTCTTGCGTATATCCGAACGCTTTGTACAAACGGGTTCTTTCTTCCCGCGAGTATGTCTCCACCTTTTTATTCGGCACCGAAAGCGACGAAAGCGAAACCAGATATTTGTCAAGCCATTCGCCGTAGGGCTCACGTGAGGCATAATAATCCTTACATTCCCTGTCCGAAATTATCCGCTTCCCGACCGTATCCGCAAGTAACATTTTACCGGGTTCAAGTCTTGATTTGCAAAGTATGTTTTCGGACGGGATGTCAAGCACCCCGACCTCAGAGGACAGAATAAGTTTGTTATCGCGCGTCACATAATACCTTGCCGGACGCAGACCGTTCCTATCAAGCACGGCGCCGAAAACATCGCCGTCCGAAAAGAGTATTGCGGCGGGACCGTCCCACGGCTCCATCATTGTTGCATAATAATGATACAAGTCTCTTTTATGCCGCGAAATATTCGGATCGTTTTTCCACGGTTCGGGAATCATTATCATTACCGCCAGCGGAAGCGGCATACCGTTCATCACCAAAAATTCAAGCGTGTTGTCAAGCATCGCGGAATCGGAGCCCGAGCCGGAGATAACCGGCAAAACCTTATCCATCTCACCTTCAAGCACGCCCGAGTGCATAGTTTCCTCACGCGCAAGCATACGGTCGGCGTTTCCGCGTATGGTATTTATCTCTCCGTTATGAAGAATAAAGCGGTTCGGATGCGCACGTTCCCAACTCGGCGTGGTGTTGGTTGAAAAGCGCGAATGGACCATTGCCATAGCGCTCACACAATCGGGATCCTGAAGATCGGAATAAAAGCTTCGGAGCTGACCGACCAAAAACATACCCTTGTATACTATTGTACGCGAAGAAAACGAAGCAACATAGCTGTCAACGTTGCTTTGCTCAAAGACCCGCCTGATAACATACAGCCGTCTGTCAAATTCAAGCCCTCGCGCAAGCTCGTGCGGGCGCTTTACAAAACACTGCGCGATGTGCGGCATTGAAGCGCGCGCCGTTTCGCCGAGCACTTCCTCGTTGATCGGAACATCCCTCCAGCACAGAAAAGCAACTCCCTCTTTTTTGCAGATCAACTCTACGTTACGCTGTGCCTGAAGTCTGGCAAGCGTATTCTGCGGCAGAAAAAACATACCGACGCCGTAATCACGCTCGTCTCCGAGCGCGTCGCTGTATTCTCCGAGTACCTTTTTGAAGAAATCATGCGGTATCTGAAGCATGATACCCACGCCGTCGCCCGTTTTTCCGCTGCCGTCTTTGCCCGCACGGTGTTCAAGCTTCTCGACGATCGACAGCGCGTCGCTCACCACCGAATGGGATTTTTTGCCGTCGATCGACACTACCGCTCCTATTCCGCAGGCATCATGCTCAAAAGCGGGTCTGTACAAAGTATTCTGAAAAGGCTTATCCATGAGAAATTTCCTTTCAATGCAGTAATTTTTATTTTCCGCTGTCACCGTAGTTTGAAAGCACACGTGCCGACGGGTCGTCAACATCGCAACCTTTCCAAGTTTTATTCGGCATCCAGAATCCGACTATCATATCCGATTGTCCCGGATAGAACTTTTCAAACAGCTCTCTGTATAGCAGAGACTCTTTGGTAAACGGCTCGGCATGAGTATATTTCACCCGCCGCGTTTCATACTCCGCGTCGGAATATGTCCTTTCGGCATAGCGCTTCAGATCGTCCACCATCGAATGACCTACCGCGTCGCTGAACGCCGCCTTTTCTCTCATCAGAATGTCATGAGGCAGGAAATCGCCCTCAAAGGCATGGCGCAGCAGATATTTTCCCTTGCCGTATTTGTTGAGCTTCAATTCAGGATCGAGCCGCATTACATATTTTACAAAATCAAGATCTCCGAAAGGCACCCGAGCCTCCAGCGAATTTACCGAAATGCACCTGTCGGCGCGAAGCACGTCATACATATGAAGCTCGCGCACACGCTTCTCGGACTCTTTCTGAAATTCTGCGGCTGAAGGCGCAAAATCGGTGTATTTGTAGCCGAAAAGCTCATCGGATATCTCACCGGTAAGCAGCACTCTGACATCGGTATGCTCATGAATGTATTTGCACACCAGATACATTCCGATAGATGCGCGTATCGTAGTAATATCGTAAGTACCGAGCAGTTTCACTACCTCCGGAAGCGCTTCAAGCACATCCGCTTCGCCGATAATTACCTCGGTATGCTCGGAATGAATGTAATCGGCGACCTGCCTTGCGTATTTAAGGTCAATGGCATCTGTATCCATACCGATCGCAAAGGTCTTTATCGGCCGCTTTGAAAGCTTTGCCGCTACCGAGCATACAAGCGAAGAATCAAGTCCGCCCGAAAGCAAAAATCCGACCGGAGCATCCGAGTCAAGCCTTTTTTCAATGCCGGCAATAAGCTTCTCTTTTATTTTTGCGCAAGCGCTTTCAAGCTCATCATGAATAACCTCGGTTTCGCATACGCGTCCGATGTCGCAATATGAATGAAACTCCCCGTCCTTATAATAGTGTCCGGGCGGGAACGGAAGTATCTTATCGCAGATCGGCACAAGATTTTTCGGCTCGCTTGCAAAAATAATATCTCCGCCTTTTACATATCCGTAGTAGAGCGGGCGTATTCCGATCGGATCGCGCGCCGCAATAAGCTTGCCGTCTTCATATATTATAAGCGCAAATTCCGCGTCAAGCTTTGCGAACATATCGGTACCGTACTTCTCATAAAGCGGTAAAAGTATCTCACAGTCCGACTCGCCGACAAATCTGACGCACTCGGCTTCAAGCTCTTTTTTCAGCTTTCTGAAACCGTAGATTTCTCCGTTGCAGACAAGCTTTCTGCCGCCGTACGAAAACGGTTGCATACCGCGCGCATCAAGCCCCATTATCGCAAGGCGATGAAAACCGAGGTACCCCGAGTCTATCGGTATAATCTCCGACGCATCCGGACCTCTGGATATGGTTTTGTCAAATCCTTCTTTAAATTTTTCAAACGATAAGCCGCTTCCGGCATAACCCATTATCGAACACATAATGATCCCCTTTCAAACACATAAGCAATCCGCCCCGAACGCACGAAACACAGGCAGCGCTAAAAATCGAACCGGATTTTAACGCTCCTGTGCCGCACGGCATTCCGACCGAATTTCATTCTTCGGCTTTAGGACGAGCATCTGCCCGTGGTGCCACCTAAATTATCCCTTTTGGGGATCACTCATTATGACTCATAAAAGCCGAGACTTACAGCAAGCCGGGACTTAACAAGCCATTTCGCATAACGCGCGATCGCGTCTTTCTTACTTGCCTGCGACAGCTTTCAGATCGAAGCTCCGAAGTGTTCTTCACACACACGCCGCCGCGTCTTTTCACCGCCCGACGCTCTCTGTGGGTGCATTTGCGTGTTACTTTTCTTCATCAATGCCTTTGGTTTATTTTTTCGGTCATTCCACGTCCTGAAGGGCATCATAGCCCTCTTCGCCGGTCCTGACCTTAACTACGTTTTCCACATCGTAAACAAATATCTTGCCGTCGCCGATATGTCCGGTATAAAGTACTTTCTTTGCGGTATCGATTACTTCGCTTACCGGCACCTTGCTTACGACTATATCTACCTGTATCTTCGGAAGCAGTGTCGCTTCGACCGCAACGCCTCTGTAATACTCGGGTTTACCCTTCTGTGCTCCGCAACCGAGCACATGAGATACCGTCATACCGGTAATTCCGATCTTCATCATTGCATTCTTGAGCGCCTCAAGCCGCGCTTCCTTGCATACGATCTCGACCTTTGTAAGCTTCACACCGTCCGACTTTTTCTCAAAGGTCGGGACACGCTTGACTTCGACTGCTTCTGCCGGAGGCACATCTCCGTCCACCGTTATCGGTCCGTCGTCATACACCGCTTCCGGAGCAAACTCAAATCCGGCATATGCGCTTGCAAGTCCATGCTCCATCGAATCAAGTCCGGCGATCTCTTCTTCGCGCGAAACACGGAGTCCGAAGATCGCTTTGATAACGAGATAGGTAAGCGTTATCGTGACCGCAGTCCATGCGGCAACGGTCACAAAGCCGAGCAACTGTAATCCGAGCAGTTCAAATCCGCCGCCGTAGAAAAGTCCCACCAAGCGCTTGCCGCTTGCATTTGCAATGCTGTATCCGGGTGCGGTATCGGTTGCAAAAAGTCCTACCGCGATCGTACCCCAAATACCGTTGAGGCAATGGACGGCGACCGCGCCTACCGGATCATCGACATGAAGTTTAT
>DHJP01000151.1:2806-10923 GCA_002404395.1 Clostridiales bacterium UBA4717 | reverse complement strand
AGGCCATAGCGCCACCTCACATACAGAATAAATTAAAGTATAATATATATTATTTACGAGCGGTGCAAAGCGTTGTAAATAATGTGTAAATTTTACTGTTTTGACTTTGAAGGCGGCAAAAGTCTGAAGTTTTCCGAACCGAAACGATAACCTATGCCCGTGACAAGAACTGCCGGAAGCGGGAGCGCGATAAACGCGGCGATACGCAATAATTCGTTTTTGATCATTGATGTAAAGCCGACATACATACCGTTGAGCAGGTGATTTGCAAAATTAAGCGCACGTGCCGCGCCGGCAGCCCATAATAACGAGAATCTTGACGCCAGAGCATACGCGAGTATCGTGAGCAGCGCAATGATAATTGTGGGGGCGTTTGCAAAAAGCGAAAGCAAGAAGCCTTTTTGCGGAGTCTTGGGCGCACGTCCTCCGTCAACTTTTACCTTATCGCGCGCGCCGATCTCCCACGCGGCGGTATAAAGCAAAAAGAAATAAAAAAGGCAGGAAAAAGCGCTGCTGACAAGCAAAAGCGTCTTGTTTGATACTGTCGCGAAAGACATAAGCAAACCGAATATCGTCATACCGAGCTGATTTACAAACAGCTTGATTATCGAACCCGATTCGTCTTTTAAAAATCGAAACATATATAAATCCTTTCGTTACCGTGCGATAAAAAATGTCAGACTTTATAATAAACCAACCGACTGCTTATTTCAATAGCAAAGGGACAAAATTTACAGAATGTCAAACTTTTGTGAGTTAAAACACTCGGCGTTTTGACTTGACATACGGTTTTTTCGATTGTATAATTAACTGTGAACGGAGGCAAAAATATGCTTGATCGTGCTCATTTCAATAATGAGATCGCGGATCTGCCCGAGCTTGTGCGCAGATTCTGCATGGATAAGCTCGTGGTTGAAAACCGCTCGCTAAAAACCGTGTTCATGTACTCGGTCGATCTCAGAGTTTTTCTTAAATACTGTAAGGTGCATAAAGCGGGCGATGACCGGCTGCTTGAAGATCCCGAAACGTTTGCGAAGGTCGATATAAGGGGGCTGGAGCTTCCGTTTTTTGCCGGGATCACTACGCTTGATATATACGAATTTCTGACGTATACGCAGAGCGTGCGCGGCAACGAATGGTCTGCGCGCGCCCGAAAGCTGTCATCGGTTAAAAGCTTCTACCGTTTTCTTACCGTCAAAATGCATCTGCTTGAAAATGACCCCGCTCACAACATTGATGCCCCGAAACCGCGCAAGACCCTCCCGAAGTTTATGACGCTTGAGGAAGCGCAGCTCTTCCTCGATACTGTTGCGGGCGATACCGAGTCGGGGGAGCGCACGCGCAATTATGCGATCGTTACGCTGTTTTTGAATTGCGGAATGAGACTTTCGGAACTTGTGGGCATATCGCTCGGCGATATCACACCGGATATGAGTTCGCTGCGCGTGCTCGGCAAGGGCGCGAAAGAGCGCATGATATATCTTAACGAGGCCTGTCGGAACGCGCTCGGAGAATATCTGACCGAAAGAGCGGGTATGCAGAACATAAAGGATCGGGACGCTCTGTTTCTGAGCGGCAGAGGCACAAGGATAAGCAATCAGACAGTGCAATGGACGGTAAAAAAATATCTGAAGCTTGCGGGGCTTGAAAACCGCAAATTTTCCGTACATAAGCTCAGACATACGGCGGCGACGCTTATGTACCGCTCGGGAAAGGTCGATGTGCGCGTCCTCAAGGACATACTCGGTCACGAACAGCTTTCAACTACACAGATATATACGCACGTAAGTGATGACGCGATGCGTGCCGCCATGGACAACAATCCGCTTTCAAACGTCAAAGCCGCAAAATCGGAGCATAAGTGAAAGCGTAAAGAAACGGTCGCGTAAAGCCGCTGCGGCTTTGTACGAAGCATGCCCGCAACGCGCTTTGTGCACTGACAGTACCCGTTGTTTGCCACCGCGAGATCTATGATAAGCGAAGATATAATGTTGAAAAATATGCGTTTTTGCAAGATAGTGTAAGAAAACGGCGCTCATTTCGAAGCTTGACGAAACGAGCACCGTTTTTAAATTGCAATTCAATGCTGAATAAAATTAAAATGTGCAAAATCAGACAAAAAGCTCGTGCAATACCGGGATAAATGCGCAATATCGTGCAAACGATCAACAACGCTTCAATCGCGCGAAATTTGCCATGAGTTTCTTCGTCCCTACTTTGTCGAATATGATCTCATACAAAAGATCGGATCCCATTTTTTGAGAGGACAAAATCGTACCGTCGCCGAACACCGCGTGGTTTACGCGGGTACCGACTGCAAATTCTTCGACCTTTTCGCGCCTGAGCGAGGTCACTTCCTTGACCGGAGTGGTCAGCTCGGGAGAAAGCGGCGGCTTGACGCGTGTGCGCGGCATCCGTTCAAAGGGTTTGCGTTCTTCGGAGACGTCCTCGATAAATTCGGCGGGGACTTCATCAAGGAAACGCGACGGACGGTTAAATCTTGTCTTACCGAACATCAGTCTTTCGCGGACGTTTAGTATGTACAGACGCTTTTTGGCACGTGTGATCGCAACATAAGCGAGTCTGCGTTCCTCTTCAAGCTCCTCCTCGTAATCGGCTGCCAACAGTCCGGGGAATATGCCTTCCTCGAAGCCCGGCAGAAATACATTGTCAAATTCGAGTCCCTTCGCGCTGTGTATCGTCATAAGTACGACCGCGTCCGCCGTAGCGTCGTAGTTATCGGTGTCGCTGACAAGCGCAACTTCTTCAAGATATCCGGAGAGCGTCGGAACTTCCGCCGCGGTCGCATACTCGGCGGCGGAGGAGATAAGCTCGTCCAGGTTGTGAAGACGGTCGACTCCGGTTTCGCCTTCGTTTATGAGCATATCGTGATAACCCGAGTCTTCGATCACGGTATTGATCAGTTCGTCAAGCCTGACCTCACCCGAGAGTCTTACGAATTTATCAATAAGCTCGGCAAAAGCGGTCAGACGGTCGGCGGAGCGTACAAGTTGGACGTAATCGTTCGCGTTTTTCATTACCGAAAACATGGTGGTGTTTTCAAGGACCGCGATCGCTTCGACCGCGTTTAATGTCGCTTCGCCGATCTTGCGTTTCGGCTCATTGATTATCCGCCTTAATCTGAGATTGTCGCTCGGGTTCTGGACAACGCAAAGATATGCGATAATGTCATTGATCTCTTTACGCTCAAAGAATCTGAGCCCGCCGAGCAAACGATAGGGAATACCGCTTTTGGCAAATACGCTTTCAAGCGGTGCGGATTGGCTGTTCATGCGGTAAAGCACTGCGTAATCCGAAAAATGCGCGCCGTCGTTTTTGACGCCTTTGAGTATCTCATCCGCAACATACTGTGCTTCATAGTTCTGATTCGGAAGCTGATTTACGATTATTTTTTCGCCGCGTTCGCCCGAGGTCCAAAGCGTTTTGCCTTTTCTGCCTTTGTTGTTGGAGATCACCGCATTTGCCGCATCGAGTATGTTTCCGGTCGAACGGTAGTTTTGTTCAAGCTTGATGACCTTACAATCGGTAAAATCGCGGTCAAAGCTCAATATGTTTTCAATGGTTGCGCCTCTGAATTTATAAATACTCTGATCGTCGTCGCCTACTACCATGATATTGCGGTATCTTCCGCTGATCAACTCGCAAAGCTTGAGTTGCGCGAGATTTGTGTCTTGGAATTCGTCGACGCATACATATTTGAAGCGATTCTGATAATATGAGAGCGCTTCGGGATCGCTTTGGAAGAGCTTGACGGTCTGCATGATTATATCATCAAAATCAAGCGCGTTTGCCGCTTTAAGCTCACGCTCGTATTCGGCATAAACGCGCGAGGTCTGAGCTAACCTGAAATCGTCTTTTGCTTCTGCGGCAAATGCCTCGGAGTCGATCAACTTGTCCTTGGCACGGCTGATCCTGTTCATTACATATTTAGGTGCGATCATCTTTTCATCTATGTTGAGACGTTTCATGATCGCGGCGATGACCTTTTTCGTGTCGTCTGTGTCGTATATGGTAAACGACGGATCGTATCCGATGGATCTTCCGAAGCGTCTCAAAATTCGCACACAGATCGAATGGAATGTGCCTGCCCAGATCTCATCCGCGCCGCCTTCTTCGCCGAGCGTATTTGCAAGGCGTTCCTTCATTTCTCCGGCCGCTTTGTTGGTAAAGGTGATCGCGAGCACCGCCCATGGAGGGCAGGGGGCGGAAGCGAAGCGCTCCAGAAAATTTCCGAGCGCGTCATGTTCAAGCGAGAAAGCCTTTTCGATTTCGGTAATGTCATTGTCGGTCAGCTCATTCGGCAGTTCTTCGTTTTCGTAGGCGTTTCCGTAGCGGATGATGTGCGCGATACGGTTGACAAGTACGGTGGTTTTTCCGCTGCCTGCGCCCGCAAGCACAAGTAACGGACCGTTTACCGTATATACTGCCTGCTTTTGCATATCATTCATGCGCTTATAATAGTTATCAAACAGGCGCTTTTTTAAAAGAATATACTTTTTCTTGTTGTTTTCGTTTATCATTTGCCGTAACCGTCCTTGTGCCGATGACTGCCGTATTTGTTTCGGTCTCTGTATTTGTTCTTCCTTATAGCTTTTTTGTGATCCGTCTCGATCTTTTTGCCGGTGCGGATATAGGAGCGCAGTATGGTGCGTATACGCGTGGTCTGCGGAATTGAGATCGCGTCGCTTTTCCCGGTTTTCTTTATATATCTCGTAAGCTCGTCAAGCGAGACTAAATTTTTGTAGTCGTTTGTAAATGTGACTTTGTTTGATGAAAAGACCACAACGCTGTATATCGGAACATTGTACTGTCCCTCGCTTTTTAAAATACTGTTTATCACCTTTACGTGCGTATCGTTCTGATACATGGGGTTGTAAAAGGAAATGCGTTTGTCATTGTATACCTGTGTCCAATACTTGGTGTCGCCGTTCGTGATCTTGCCGTTATGACTTTTCAGCTCGATGACAAACACGCCGCTGCTTAAAACGACCACGGCGTCGATCTCGGCATATCGGTCAACGCCTTTGTTGATATAGGGCACATATATACCGGAAAATACCGCGTTCGGCGAATATTCATGCTCAAGCAGTTCCTTGAGTCGCTTCTCGCTCGGCTTGCCGTAATTTTCAATTTCTTTGATGCGGGTCGCGGATTTGATCTTTATGACGATAAAGAGCATTATGGTGGTCAGAACGAGCAAGATGCCGAGCGAAATAAAAATGATGGTTGATGCGTATTGAAGATCCACGCCTTGTACCTCAGCTCAACTCACGCTCAAGATAATCGGCGATCTCGCCGACGGTGGCAAGCTTTGAAACGGCTCGGTCGTCGATCTCACAGTCGAATTCATCTTCAAGACTCAGTACGAATTCGGCAAGTTCGATTGAGTTGACGTCGAAATCACGTCTGATGTTACTTTCACGGGTTATCTTTTCGGGATCGATCTTAAGTTGTTTTGCAAGCAGTGCTTTGAGTTTTTCAAACATAACAATTTCCATGTCGGCGTAGCCGACTCAAAAAAGCAAACGTAAAACCTGCGATCTCGCTTGGCGGAGATCAAACTTTCACGTTGATATCATTGCCGGCGGATCCGGCTTGAAAAATCGTAAATTTTAAAGCGTATTCGGCTCGCTTCTTCTGCAGTGACGTTAAGATCACGGCGCAGAGCATGAGATCTCGGACGCGCGGCTTCGACTTAACGCTGAACCTTTGTACCGGCGCAACAGACGCATGAAGGTCAGAGCATTTTTCTGCCGCCTTTGCCGTCTTTACTTCACCAGAAAACGCTTGATTTTTTTGGTAGTGGTTTTTTCAAATTCGGTCTCGCGGAATTCGAATACCGTGACCTGCTTTGACGGCGGCTGCTTTTCATTCAATTCATTAAGCTCGGCAAGCGCCCGCTGCTTGATCTCATCATGCGTCAGGTCGGAGAACGAATCGTAATCGGGGAAGATTATCGCTGCGACCGATGTTTCGCGCCCGTCTTCGTTTTTGCGTCCGACTACCACCATTTCTTTTACATATCGGCATACCGAAAGCTTTTCTTCAAGCTCCTCGGGATAGACGTTTTTTCCGTTTGAAAGGATTATTACGTTCTTTTTTCTGCCGGTAATGTAAATGTAACCGTCGCGGTCGATATATCCGATGTCGCCGGTCCTGAACCATCCGTCCGCGGTGAAAGCTTCGCGCGTGGCTTCCTCATTGCGGTAATAGCCGAGCATTACGTTCTTGCCTTTTACGAGAATCTCGCCTTTGCCGTCAGAACCCGGATCAAGTATCTTTACTTCGCAGTCGCGCACCGGCAGTCCGACCGAGCCGAAGCGGGCTTTTCCGTTCGGATTCACCGCAACCAACGGCGCACATTCGGTGATGCCGTAGCCTTCAAATACCACGATGCCGAAGTCATACAGTTCCTTGAGTATATCGTCGCGCACCGGCGCGCCGCCGCAGATGATGGATACAAGCTCACCGCCGAACGCGGATATGACTTCTGAAAACAGCTTGCGCCTTATGTCTATTCCGAGTGCCATAAGAAATCTCGATAACTTGAGCGCCGTATTGACTTTTTGACTCTTTCCGCCCTCTTCTATGCCCGCTTTGATCTTTTTGTAGACCGTCTCAACAAAGAGCGGCACAAGGATCATCGCCGTGGGCTTGTATTTCTGCATGGAGCGCGCGGCATATTTCAGCGAAGGGTTGATGCAGATACGGCAGCCGAGATTGATTCCGCCAAGTTCGGTGCAGGTCATTTCGTAGGTGTGGTTGAGCGGAAGCATTGAAAGCAAACGCGTGTCCTCATCATACGGAACGGCAAGCGAAGCGGCGTTCACCGCGCTTGTCAGGTTGCTTTGCGAAAGCATCACGCCTTTGCTCGTGCCGGTAGTGCCCGAGGTGAATATGACGGCGCAGGTTTTTTCGGTATCAAGCTCGATCGAAGTGTAGGAAATGTCGCCCGACTCAAGTAACTTCGCGCCCTCGGCAATAAGCGTGCCGATCGTGACGGCCGGTAACTCCGGAGGCTTGTCGTTTGACTCAAACAGCTCCACATACAGCTCAACGCTCGGAAGTCGGTCGCGCAGACTTCTGACAGTCTCGGCGAGAGCCTGCGTATATACGATAAGCTTACATTCCGCAAGTGCGGTAAAGTCTGCGACGGCGTCGGCGGAAAGCTCGCGGTCAAGCGGTACGGCGACGCCGTTTCCGTTGACCGCCGCAAGGTAACTCATCACAAGATAAGGATCGGTGTCGCCGATCAGTGCCGCAGATGCGCCGGCAAAACCGCGGTTTGCGAGCGCAGTGCCGAGCGCGTTCATATCGTGATAAAACTCGGAGTAAGTGATCGTGCGCTCACTTTTATCCGTGCGGTGCTTGTATTCGTAAAGCACTCTGTCTCCGAATTTGTCTGCGCTCGTTTTGACAAGATCGCGCAGATCGGAAACAAGCTTCGGCGGTTTTCTTTTTATTTCTTTCATATGTGACCTCGTGACCGAAAAGCTCTCTTTTATATTTCGCGTGTGTATTCCGCAAGCCATACGCGCTCGCTTTCGTCCATAAGCGGAGCGAGGCTTTTATAAACAAATCTGTGATAAGCGTTAAGAGCGGCGCGGTCCGATTCGTCCATAAGCGACGGATCTATCGCGTCAAGATCGATCGGGCAAACGGTAACAGGCTCAAAACGTCTGAAACTGCCGTATTCGTTTTCAAAGGCTTCGGTGCAGAGAATTTCGTTTTCGATACGTATGCCGTATTTGCCGTCGATATATATGCCCGGTTCGTCGGAAGTGATCATGCCGGGTTCGATCTCGCCTTTTACGTTTGAATAATGTATGCGGTTCGGACCCTCATGAACGCAAAGCATATAGCCGATGCCGTGACCGGTTCCGCAGCGATAGTCAATGCCGAGCTGCCAGATCGGCTGCCGCGCCAGCATATCGAGCGAGGCGCATTTTGTTCCTTTGAGAAAGACTGCGCTTTGAAGTCTGAGCATGGAGACGCATACGGCGGTGTAGCTTTTCTTGATCTCCTCCGAGATATTTCCGAGTGCGAACATACGTGTGATATCGGTGGTTCCACCCTCGTACTGTCCGCCGGAATCG
>DHJP01000151.1:0-2792 GCA_002404395.1 Clostridiales bacterium UBA4717 | reverse complement strand
CGAATCGACAAGCAGCATGGCGCCCGGGTCAAGGCGCGCCGAGCCCGATGCGGGCGCGGAATAATGCATCATTGCGGCATTGGCTCCGTATGCGCAGATCGTGCCGAAGCTCGGGCCGTGATAATCGGCGCAAAGCTTACGGTAATCTTCAAGCTTTTCACCTGCGGTATATTCGTCAAGTGCGCGTGTGTCGGCAGTTTTGATGAAGCGCATAAAGCGCGCGACCGCCACGCCGTCAAGCAGATGAACACGCCCGGTGTTTTCGATCTCAATGGGATTCTTTACGGCTTTAAGCGCAGTAATGATACCGGATTTTTCGACGATCTTTGCGGATCTCGGGATCGCTGCGACCATCGAAGCGTTTAACATTGATTTGTCAATGATAAATCTGCCGTCCGAAAATGAAGCGATCGTTTCTTCAAGTACCTGCGGCGAGTATGGCATAAGCGTTACTCCCGCTTCCGCAAGCTCCTTCTTTACCGCGGACACGGCGCAGGGATCGGCGAAAAGATAAGCTTCGTGCTCGGTAATTATACTGTATGAATAAAAAACGGGAGTATCTTCAATGTCGCTTCCGCGCAGGTTATAAAGCCATGCGTTTTCTTCAAGCGAAGCGCTCATATATATGTTTGAATCGTTTTCCGCCATCACTTTGCGCACATCCGAAAGCTTTTCGGCGCAGGTGCGCCCGGTGATCGAAGCGGGAAGCGCCCGCACATGGGAAAATTCCTGCGGCGGCATCTCGGCAGAGTCCGAAACCGTGGTTCCCGAAAGCTTCAGCCGCGCCCCTTTTGCTTTCAAGGCTTTTTCAAGTTCCTCGGCGTATGCGGCGCTGAGGCGCGTGCCGTCAGCGAAAATCACTCCGCCGTTTGCAAGTAATTTTGCGCACAGCTCGGTAACTGTCGGCTCTCCCGCAACTCCGATCCGTACGAGAGTGAGACCGGTGCCTTCGATCTGTCGTTCGGCTTGCAAAAAATAACGTCCGTCGGCAAACAGGTATCCGCTGTCGGCGGTGACGATCAGCTTGCCCGCCGAACCCGTAAAACCCGAAAAATAGGCGCGGAGCTTGAAAGCGTCCGCTACATATTCCGAAAGGTGACAGTCCTCGGAGGGAATAAGGCAAACGTCGACCGAATCGCGCTTCATGTTGGCGCGCAGAGTTTCAAGTCTTTTTGTGATAACTTCATTAACCATAGTGATTTCCATGTCGGCGGAGCCGACTCAAAAAAACGATCGGTAAATTTGTTTATTCGCCCCATCTGTAAACAGGGCTGTTTTTGAGCGCGGTGTAATCAGCTGTTTTTGAATCGTCCTTTAGAAGCTCGCTGTCAGCGTCGTAAACCTTGAAGCTTACGGTCATCGGTGACGAATCGGTAGCGTCGTCGATATAAAACACGGTCAGGTACAGCTTATTTGCCGCTTTATAATCAATATCGTCAAAAATAACACGTCTGAAATTGTAGATCATGTTCGATGATTCGGCGTATCGGTAGGAGTCGTAAACATTCCCCGAATCGTCTGACAGCATAAAAACAAAGGTCTCACCGACTGTCGGTACGTCTCCGTAGGCGGCGCGCAGGGTGTCGAATACGCTGTTGTTGTATCTGACGGTGATCTCAAGTCTTGATTCTTCAAAGCATATGGTGGGGCGCGAAATATAATACTTGCCGTCTTCGTCAATGTTTTCGTCAAGCTTCTGAGTGTTGAGCACAAGCCCGGCGCCTTCGGCATCGGTTATGTATTTTTTCATTATTCCGCGTTCTTTTGCAAGCGCCATTCTGCCGAAGAGCAATAAATAAACAAGTATTATCAGCAGAATGAAAAATGCGCGCACGATAAATTTTATGCCGAAACGCTTTCGGCAATTCGATGATTCTTTTAAGTCGCGTCCGTAGTCGCCGTCGGAAAATGCGGCTGATTCTTCCATTCGTGTACCTCCTGATCGGTTTCGTGCCATGCTTTCGGGCAGCTCATTGACAATTTATTATAGCACAACGATCGACCGATTTCAAGATATTTTGTTAAAACACTTGAAACCGTGAAGTTTGTATGATATAATTGCAATATAATATTTTATTTTGCGCAGTTCTGCGCAGAGGTCATGATCATGGAATACAAATTTTCAAATAAACTCGCATCGCTCAAGCCTTCGGCGATACGCGAGATATTCAAAAGTCTTACGGACCCTTCGATAATTTCTTTTGCGGCAGGCAACCCCGCTCCCGAAAGTTTTCCCGTAAAGGAGCTTGCCGCGCTTTCGGCTGAGATCTTTGCAGATTCTCCCGAAGCTGCGCTTCAGTACAACATCACCGAGGGCTATCCGCCGCTTCGCGAAGCGGTGGCGAAACGCCTGAAATCGCGCTTTGACATCGGCGGAGAAAACGATTCGACGATAATAGTTTCGGGCGGCCAGCAGGGAATCGAGCTTGCCTGCAAAGCACTTTGCAACGAGGGCGACGCGGTGATCTGCGAAAATCCCACGTTTATCGGCGCGCTGAACGCTTTCAGATCCAACGGAGCCGTGCCGGTCGGCGTCGAGCTTGACGATGACGGAATAGATCCCGATGCGCTTGAACGTACGCTTGAAACCACTCCGAATGTGAAGCTCATCTATCTCATACCGACTTTCCAGAATCCCGGCGGTATTACAACGTCGTTTGAAAAGCGCCGCCGCATATACGACATTGCAAAACGCTTCGGCGTGCCGATACTTGAAGACAATCCTTACGGAGAACTTCGTTTTGCCGGCAAAGATATACCGACGCTCAAAAGTATGGATACCGAAGGACTCG
>DHJP01000137.1 GCA_002404395.1 Clostridiales bacterium UBA4717 | reverse complement strand
TTTTTGGGTCGGCTTCGCCGACACGACCGCGAAGATACAATCTGATATAAGTGGAGCTTCACGCTTCGCTCAGCAGGTTTTAACTGCTTCGCAGAAACAAAACCTGCCATTCGCTTTTGGGTCGGCTTCGCCGACATGGAGATTTATATGAAAACCGCATTTATAACGGGCGCCGGAGGATATATCGGCTCCGAGACCGCATTGACGCTTTCGGGTGACGGAATGAATATCGCAGTTTGCGATATAAATGCAAAGACGGTCGAAGCAACCGTGAACAAAATTAACGAAAACGGAGGAAATGCGCGCGGATATGTTGCAGATGTGACCGATTCTGCGGATATTGAATCAGCGATAAAGCAAGCCGCCGCAGATTTCGGCAGTCTTGACGTCATGGTGCATATAGCCGGAGGAAGCGCAAGGATAGCCGGCGGCAAATACGTACCGCTTGTCGAACAGGAGGATCATGTTATTGACCGTGTACTGAAAGTCAATCTTTACGGTGCGTTCTGGGCGAGCCGTGCGGCGGCAAGAATCATGATCGCGCAAGGCAGAGGCGGAAAGATCATTAACTTTGCGTCTGCGGTCGGAATCAACGGACTTGTTGGCTGCTGTGACTACGCGGCTTCAAAGGGCGGAGTTATGTCGCTTACCAGATCGCTTGCCAAAGAGCTCGGAAAATACAAGATCAACGTCAATGCAGTCGCACCGGGAGTGGTAATGCGCCCCGAGGAGGGAAGCGACAGCGACCGGGCTACCAAAACGAATCTGCTCGGAGAAAAATGCACTGCCGCAGATATAGCCGCTCTCGTAGAATTTCTGGCTTCTGACAAAGCAAGATTCATTACCGGGCAGACATACGTATGCGACGGCGGACGAACACTTTCAATGAAAGGAACCGATTGAACATGAAGGCAATGCTTATTGATGAAAAACGCGAACTTGTATGGAGCGAGGTCGAAAAGCCGATCCCGAAGGCTGATGAAATCCTGATAAAGATACACGCCGCTGCGCTGAACCGCGCAGATCTGTTGCAGAGGAAGGGCACTTATCCTTCGCCGAAGGGCTGGCCCGAGTGGATGGGACTTGAAGTGTCGGGAACGATCGAGGCGATGGGCGAGACCGCAGAGCGTGAGAGCGGAAAGCATATCGGCGACAGAGTATGCGCGCTTCTCGGCGGCGGAGGCTATGCGGAATATGTATGCGCGCCTTTCGGACTCGTAATGGATATGCCTGAAACGCTTTCGTTTGAAGAAGCGGCGGCATTACCTGAAGCATATGCGACCTGTTACCTGAACCTTTTTTACGAGGGACACCTTAAGGCAGGGCAGACCGCTTTTATTCCTGCAGGTGCGTCTGGACTTGCTTCTGCGGCAATTCCGATGGCAAAGGCGTTCGGAGCAAGAGTAATAACTTCGGTGCTTACCGAGGAGCTTGCCGGAAGGATCGCACATCTCGGAGCCGATGTGATCATAAATTCGTCCGTTCAAAATGTCTCCCAAGTGCTGAAGCATGAAGCCGAGAGCGGCCATCCGATCAACATGGCGATGGACTGCCTCGGAGGAAAAGACCTCGGTGAAAGTCTGCCGTACATGGCGGACGGCGGATATTGGGTGCTCATTTCAACGCTTGCCGGAGTTGAGACGAACATTCAGCTTAGACCGATACTGACGAAAGGCCTTCATCTTGTCGGCAGTATGCTCAGAAAGCGCTCAAACGCAGAAAAAGCAAAGCTTTTGAAAGAGCTGACCGAAAAGCTTTGGCCGAAGCTTGAGAACGGTGAGATCAAGCCGACGGTCTATAAAGTCCTGCCGATTGAAAAAGCGGCGGAGGCGCACGCGATACTTGAGCGCGGCGAAAACGTGGGAAAGGTAGTTCTCAAAGTTGCAACTGACAAATAATAAGCATATCGTGACAGGTGTAATTCTGCCGCTTGCGGTCATGCTGCTTTGGGGTTCGCTTTTTCCGATGATCAAACTCGGCTACAGGGCGCTTGACATTAACTCCGGCAGTACTGCCGAAATTCTGATGTTTGCGGCTATGAGATTTGTAGTCTGCGGCGTTGTCGTGTGCATATTTGCGGCGTTCAAAAGCGAGCGCGCGAAAATGCCGGGATCAGGCGAAGTGTTCGCGCTCTGTCTTATGGGTCTGTTTGCGATCGTGCTTCATTATGGATTTACATATCTCGGACTTTCGGTGACAGACAGCTCAAAAACGCCGATCCTCAAGCAATTTGCGCCGCTTTTGTATTCTTGCGTTGCATTTGCATTTGAGCGCGACGGCAGATTTTCGCCGCTCAAGATCGTCGGCGCATTGATCGGATTTTCGGGTATTGCGGCGATCAACGGCGGCGTTTCGCTCAAAAGCTTCGGCACGGGCGAATTGCTGATACTTGCGGCTTCGGTATGCACGGTCATTTCAATGATACTCAGCGCAAAGAGCGCCAAAAGTCTGCCTCCGCTTTGGATCACCGGAATTTCTCAGCTGTTCGGCGGCGTTGTGTTGCTTGCAGTTTCGTTTGTGTTAGGCGGAAGAATCCACGAACTCAATTTGAAAGCGGCACTGATCTTTGCATATATCTGCGTTGCATCAATCGTAGGCTATACGTTGTTTTATTATGTTCAAAAAACGGTTCCGCTGTCGAGGCTGTTTATAATCAAATTCGCTGAACCGTTGTTTGCGTGCGTACTCGGCGCGCTTTTGCTCGGAGAGAATATTTTCAGATTTCGTTATTTAGTTGCTTTTGTCTTGATCTCGCTCGGCATTGTGATATGCAATATCGACCGAAGCAAAAACGTATAGCATTCGGAAATTCAAAAAGGTCACTGCATTTTGCAGTGACCTTTTTGCTATATATTGAATTATCCTACAGCTTCGTCAGGGTCATCGTACGCCGGCATTCCGGTGTTTATCTTTATAAGCTGGTTGTCGCCGTCCCATACGACACGGCAGTCAAGCGCGTCGGTGATGTCGCGCAGTTTGAAATAATTGTTACCGTCTATATTGTAGCAGTTAGCTCTGATCGGTATTCCGTCATAGGTCAAAAATGCCGATGAAGAATAAGCGGTGCGTGTTACCCCATCGCCGCGCGTAAGCTCTCCGCCGACTTCGGTATAATCGAAATAACTTAACATATCTATCGAATTTGTGGAAGCGTCATAACTGATGTCGAAAGTTTTTACGGTGCCCGAGAGCATTTTTGCAATGTCGCGGATCTTGAAATAGTTGTTTCCGTCGATATTGTAGGCGAGCACATCATATTTATCAAGATCAACATAGATCGACTGTGTTTTTGCAACGGTCGATTTATTATATCCGTTTCCGGGGTAGAAATTAAATGTGCAATACTGATCTACATTTTGGATCACATAGCGAACATTTCCGTCAAACAGTATGGTATACAGCTTGCATTTTTCAACTTCACGGGGAAATTCGGGATCCGGTGCGTATTTGAAGTCCTCGATCTTATAAACGTTCGCCCAATCGTTTTCCTCCATTTTGCTGAGGCCGCCCTCTATGCTCAGTAACTTTGCCATCATATTGCCGTCGCCGAAGCTTGTGCCGTAGTTGTATTCTTTGTATACTTCAAAAGCCTCGGGAGAAAGGGCAAGCTGACCGTATGCTTTCCACGGCGTGTCGATCACCATTACGCCTATAGGAGTGCCGAGTTTGGCAATTCCCGAACCGGAAGCCGTCTTTTGATAATTTGTCAGATACTTCTTTTCTATAAAACATTCTTTGGAATTGAACCAAAGCTTTGCGAAGTCGTCGTTGTAATCAAGCTCGACAATATTGGCGGTGGCACCGCTTTTGGCTTTACCGACGACCTCGGCATTCTGAGCGGCAGCGCTCTTTATATCGACCGACTTGAGATCGCCGGGGTTGAAGAGCGCGGTATACGTGATTATCGGTTTTTTTATGTTGTTCAGCTTAATATTTACATAATCGGAGTTTACGTAGTAAATTCCA
>DHJP01000195.1 GCA_002404395.1 Clostridiales bacterium UBA4717 | reverse complement strand
GAGCTGGATTTCTTAAAAGCGACCGTACTTTCAAAATCTATGGCGCCGGTGACCATGTACAGTGATATGCCGCTTTCCGAAATGGCAAAGGATCCGGAGTTTCCGAAAAAGTGGATGTTCGGCATGGCGATGATGCTGAAAAAAGGCTTGCATCTCAATCAGATACATAACCTCGAACGTTCCTTTGACGAAATGATGCTCGGACTTGAAAGTTGGATACCGATGTATATGACCGGGCAGATCTCCCCCTACTATTTCAAAAACGCGCAGAACAATATCTTTCTTCATTTTTTGAAAGTATCGGGCGCCGCCGCACTTTCGGGCGAAGCGGTTGCGGGATACCACGCCGACGGCAAGTATTATCTCACCAAATCAAAACGGGAGATCGGATATTATCAAAAACGGGCAGACGAAATGCTTGCAAACGCCTGTCCGTTAATGGAGATATACCGAAGCGAACGTGAAAATGAACTAAACACCTTTCTGCTTTTCGATGTTAAAAGGCCGGGCAACCGCCGCAGTATTCTTTCTACATTACCGCTTCACACAATCAGCGACGAGCTTTTGAAACGAATACTCACTCGCAACGGTATTGAATCGGCACAGTCGGAAACTGTCCTTAAATATGCAGCCGCACAAAGGCAAAGGGTTAAGGCAATACTGAAGACAGATAACCTTGAAGATGAAATTCCCAAATTCACACCGGAGGAGTTCAATGAAAATCATCCGTCATTAGACCTCTCCGGAGTATTCTGTGAAACGGATATTTCATACACCGCGGAAGAGTATACCGCGCACCTGAACGAAACGAAGGTCTTTGCAGAGAAAAATCCTAATTACACAGTGAAATATTGCTCGGCTCATACTTTCCGCAATTTGCAGATCCTTATTCACGAGGGACAATGGGTGATGGTATCCAAAAGCAAAGCTCCTGCGATTCATTTCGTTATTCGCCACCCGAAACTGAGGAGCGCGATAGAAAACTTTATCCCGCCCGTAACAGAGAATTGAAATATAAATAAAAACGCCCGCTTCATCTGTAAGCGGACGTTTTTTGCCGACCTCCTTGATTCTTGGCTGCACGGCCTTCAGGGCTGGTGGATGCGGCGAGAGTCGAACTCGCGTCCGAAGACCCCTTGATATAGCTTTCTACGAGTGTATCATGTCTTTTGAACTTCCCGTTCCGGACGCCGGCATGAAGGCTTCCTTCACAGTGAGCCATTTAGTGCATGACGGCTTCAATGGCGAAACTGCCGTTCACGTTCACCGCTGATTTGATGCCGGGCGCGAGCCGCGATACTCTCACGCGCGACAGGCGAGCGCTAAGCGCTTACGCCGCTGCTAATTCAGTATTGTTAGCGTTTATTTTAAGTCGGAGTTTTTTAAGAGTTTCCCCAAACTCTACTCGCTTACCATATCTCAAAATCCCCGTCGAAACCTTTACGCACCCATGTATTCAAGGATAGTCTCAGGCATCGCGGCTTTGCTTCATGGCACGCTCAATGTCACGATCCGCCTGTTTTTTGGCGGCAGTGTCGCGCTTGTCATAAAGCTTTTTGCCTCGGCAAAGCCCAAGTTCAAGCTTGAGCCTTGAGTTTTTGAAGTAGACCGACAGCGGAATCAGTGCAAAGCCCTTTTGCGTTGTCTGCCCGAGCAACTTCATTATCTCTTTTTTATGCATCAGAAGCCGCTTTACACGGTAGGGATCGCGATTGAAGATGTTGCCCTTTTCATATGGGCTGACATGAACGCCGACCGCGAAAATTTCGCCGTCCTCAATCATGCAGTACGAGTCCTTAAGACTTATTCCGCCGGCGCGGATACTCTTGACCTCGGTGCCGTAAAGCTCAATGCCGGCTTCATATTTTTCGTCAACAAAATAGTCGTGAAACGCTTTTTTGTTCTGTGCAACAAGCTTTATCGGTTCCTTCGACGGCATCGCGCTTCCCCCTTTCGCATTTCCCCGTGTATCGTATTATATCATACCATGCACATATTGCAATAAAAGCGCGCTTTTTGTTATCAATTTGTAAGAATTTTCCCAAGCATCCTGCCCTCGCGGAAAGCAAGTTCGGTCGGGGTCGGCTGACCGTGGACCCGCTCCGCAGTCTCTGCATCAGCCGGGATCAGCACCTCAATAAAGTTTGCCGTATGCCCAGAAATAAAGCCCTGCCTGTATGCTTCGGGGATCACTGTCATCACCCTGCCGTCGTATTTTTCAAGCATTGATTCACCGACGCGCGAAACCACGTCATACAGTCGGTTCACACGCTCGGAAGCGGTTTGGGCGTCGACCTGATTCGGCATCACGGCGGCAGGCGTGCCGTCGCGCTTTGAGTATGCAAATACATGAGCCGATAGCAGTCCGAGACTTTCAATGAAGCGGCAGGTCTCGTCAAAATCTTCGTCGGTTTCACCCGGGAAGCCGCAGATAATATCGGTCGTAAACATCACGTCGGGTATCTTAGACCTTATGTTTGAGACATACTCCTTGATCATCGCAGTGTTGTAACGCCGCTTCATCCGTGCAAGCGTGCGGTCACAGCCGCTTTGCAGCGACAGATGGAAATGCGGCGCAAGCTTTGTCAGTCCCGCAATTTTTTTCACAAAATCCGCGCGCATCAGCGACGGATCAAGCGATCCGAGTCTTACGCGCTCAAGCCCGCCAAGCTTGTCCACATCTAAAAGCAGTTCGGCAAGCCCGTATCCGTCTGCCCTCTCTCTGCCGTATGCCGCCGTTTCAATTCCGGTAAGCACGACCTCACGATATCCGTGCGAGATCAGATTTTTGACTTCGTGTATCACGTCCTCGGGCGGCTTTGAGGCAATCGGTCCGCGCGCCTTCGGAATAATGCAATAGGTACACTTTGAGTCACAGCCGTCCTCGATCTTTATATATGCGCGCGTGCGCTCGTCGGTGCCGCCGCCGAAACGTCCGTTCAGCACGGCGTTTTCAAACTTTGATGTTTCAAGCGGCGTGATCTCGGCTTCGGTCGCGCCCGAAAGGCAACTTTGTTCATATTCGCGGATCTTATCGACGATACGCAGCTTGTTGCGCGTGCCGACAATGAAATCCACACCAGCTATCGCCTCTAACTTTTCAGCGGCGATCTGCGCATAACAGCCGGCTATCAGAATTTTGGCGTCGGGATTTTCCTTTATCGCGCGCCTTATCATCTGGCGCGATTTGCGATCGGCTTCCGCAGTGACTGTGCAGGTGTTTATGACGTAATAATCGCACCTGGCGTCAAAATCTGCGATCTCAAAACCGCATTCCGCCAGCTTTTCGGCAATAAGCGCGCTTTCATATTGGTTTACCTTGCAACCGAGGGTGAGAAACCCGACCTTTTTCTTTGTGCCTGCCATAATAATCTCCATGCCGCGTCATGCGGCTCAAAAAGGAACCATAAATTTCAAGTCTGTTCTGCAAAATTTCGGCGTCAAACCGCAAATTTCACTTGTCAAGAATCGCATTTTCACGCTACCCGCAAAACTGTAATAATTGCCTTGGCTGCGGATCACACCACTACATTTTACCACGAATCAACACAAAAGTAAAGGACTATGCGTATTTTACCGTTATCAGTGCTTCATCCCGCGTGAGGCATAGCTGTGCGGCGTTACGCCGACCGTTTCCTTGAACCGTTAAAATAAGAGCAAAAGCGCTCATAATCACATTCACGCCTCAGCATCGCCTTGTGCACTTCATACGGCGTTATCACCACGACGTCGCCGCGCTTCATCGGGTATAACCGATTTTCGACAATATAATCTGCATCACCGTCTATAAAAACGAACACCTCATAGTATCTGTTAAGATGCATGAAGTGATTTTCGGGACTGTCAAAGTTTTTCTTATATACAAACTTCACATCGTCCGAACAATCCGAATATATGTTTATGTTGTGCTCTTGAAAAATCCCCACTCCGAACCACTCCGCATAACAATCGTTTTAACGATAACTGTATCACATAAATTATATCACATATTCAAAACGCTTTCAAGACAATTTCCCGTATACCGACACGTAACGGCGCATATTTACATTTTCTGTAGGTTTGTCAATGATGTGAGACCAAAAATTTTGAAAAAACAAATGAGTT
>DHJP01000002.1 GCA_002404395.1 Clostridiales bacterium UBA4717 | reverse complement strand
GCTGATTATGTACCGACTGCGTCGGGGAATGGTAAAAACATAAGTTTAAGGTCACTCAAACAGAAGTTCCGCATATATGCATCTAATTCAAAAACGACTTAAACTTTTCAATTTACCAACATCACTTTCAAAGAATTACTGACTATTTTTTTGAGTCGGCTACGCCGACATGAAAGACTGATATGAAAGAAAAGACCTTATTGTGGCTGCCGCGTGTCCACTATGATCGTATGCTTGCCAAGCACCGTATCATGCTGCCGGACGGCACCGTACATACTGTTCATTTTGTTGATGCCAAAACCGGTGAGATTTGGCTGCTTGTTGAAAATTCCTATCCGCGCGAACAAGCTTTTGAAAATGTTAAAGCTTTAACGAGCGGTCGCTTCATTGATACGGAACTAATCGACCTGACACCCAAAATCGGAATGCCGAGACAAAGTTTTTTCTGCGGCACCTCCACTGAAGATAACGAAGCGTTTACTATAGCCAATTGTGCTCCCGGTGTATTAAAATATCTGTCATTACCGATAACAGACGATTTTCATTCAACTATGGCGAAAATTGAAAAATCACTTGATCACAGAAATTATATAACCGCGGAACGACGTGCGGAAGAGGAACGATTAAAGTCGCTGCAGGGACTGACTCGCGGGAATTTAAAAAAAGAGTTTCCGGAAATATTTGAATCTGAAATGGAAAGGCACGGCTTTTCCCGAAGACAAACAGTATTTTTCCGCATAACTGTCGGGAAGATGGTTCAAATGATCTCATACACCAAATTTTTCGATGATTATACATTGCAATATATGAATCTGCCCCTTTGCAATGGCACTCAATTTTCGCTTGATTTTGACGGACAAAGGCTCAGCGAGGTCGTACTTTGTTGGAAAATAACCGATGACAATACCGAAACTCTCAAGGACGCGCTTGAAGCCTGCAAGCTGATGATCCTTCCGAAGCTTGACAAAATTTCGGACTATAGAAGCTACTACGAGGAGTCCAAAAACAATTATAAAATTTCAGCCCTGTGCAATAAATATGACAAAGCACGACCGAATCCGCTTTTCAGAGAGATCGTGTCCCCTGCCTTTTACAACATAAGTATGCAGTTAGGCGATTTTGAAACGCCGCAGGCTGCGCTTGAGAATATGTTCAAATTCTACGAGATCGACCCGAATACCGACCCTTCATCATGGAGAGGCAATGTAAGAAAGCTTTATGAGCTTATCGAAGCTCACAAGCGCGGAGACGATGACTATATCAAAAACAGTATTGAAGCCGACGAAGCGCACTCGCTTGAAAGCTTTAAAAATAACATTATCGGAAAAAGAAAACTTAAAGCAGACGGAAAGATCAATTTTTACGAGGTCAAAAAAGATAACTATGAATATTGAAAATGAATTTGCGGAAATTTTTGATTCCGAAATGAAAGCACACGGTTTTTCAAGAACTCAGGCTGTGTTCCACCGAATAACTCCGGGGAAAATGGTTCAGCTTGTATCATACATTAAATATTGTGATAGTTACACTGTGCAATATATGAATCGTCCGCTGTGCGGCGGCTTTGAGTTTTCGCTTGATTTTGACGAGCAAAGGCTCAGCGAGGGCATACTTTGTTGGGAAATAACCGATGACAATACCGAGACCCTCAAAGATGCGCTTGAAGCCTGCAAGCTGATAATCCTTCCGAAGCTTGACAAGATTTCGGACTACAAAAACTACTACGAAGAGACCAAACATTTTTACAAAATTCAAGTCATTTGCAGCAGGCTCGATGTATGTTGCCCGAATCCGCTTTTCACCGGGATCGTGTCCCCTGCCTTTTACAACATAAGTATGCAGTTAGGCGATTTTGAGATGCCGCAGACTGCACTTGAGAATATGTTCAAATACTACGAGATCGACCCGGGCACCGACCCTTCATCATGGAGAGGCAATGTAAGAAAGCTTTATGAGCTTATCGAAGCTCACAAGCGCGGAGACGATAACTATATCAAAAACAGTATTGAAGCCGACGAAGCGCGCTCGCTTGAAAGCTACAAGCAAACTTTTGCCTCGGTAAGTTAAGTATATAGTAATTTGAGAGATGATCGGGAGTGAAAAAATCAACAAAGCGATTATTTAAAGTGATCTGCGTGATTTTAATTTTCATCATACGCTCGCAAATTCGGCTTTGAAAGTGAAAATTCATAGCATTTTTCTTGACATATCCCTGTCTTGCGTATACAATATAATCGTATATGCAAAGGCAGGGATATGTCATAACACTTTACCGCATACAAACGATATCCGAGTTTTCACCTGCAATTTTTCGGCGAGACCGATCGCTTGCTGTTTGAGCCGCCTACGGCGGCACCGTTATTATATTATGGTAAGGCTCGAAAGCCCCAAACACGAAAAAATGATGCTTGACGGCAGGCTTGAGTACGCGCTCGGCATTGACGTACATTTTGAAAACGGGGAAAGCATCATCACCGCGCTTCCACGCTTCAAAAAGGAAGCGCGCGAATTTGAAAAACACTTCGACGGCAGATATTTTTCGCGCGAGGCGCACGAATGGGTGCTGTCAAACATCGGCGCCGCGCTTGCGGACTTCGGCTATTTTCCGAATCGTTCAAGCCGCCGCCTGACGCGAAGCTTCATTCTGCGCACACCTCCCGAGATATCGGGAGACGCGATACTGTTAGACGCTCCGCCCGCTCAAAGCGCGCTTTTCCTTGAATTTGACGAGCTGATCCGCCGCGGGCATCTCATCGCCGCCAAGCTTGAGGACGGAGTTTGCGTCAGCTGTGCATATACCGACGTACCGATACCGCAAAAGGCGGCGGACGCGGGTTTGTGCGTTGAGATCGGAGTCGAAACCGCGCCGCGTTTCAGACGAAACGGATACGGCTCCAAGGCGGTGAGAATACTCTGCGCCGAGCTGTGCGCACGCGGATTCAAGCCGCTGTATATTACGGGAGAAAACAACACTGCCTCAAAAAAGCTTGCGAGGTCACTCGGTTTTGAGCCGATCGCGCGCGATTATTATTGTATTTTATTTAACAAAAGATCATAACTTAACATATCCGCAAATTCCGACCGTTCAAAGCCGACGGTTTGATCATCTGTGCGAATATCGATGCGAATATTGCAGTTAATAAATCGGCATAAAAGCTTATTTGCACGCCTGCGTTTCCGCAAAGCTAAAATTCAAAGGCGGCTTTAACTGTCGCTTTATTTTACCGATTACTTTTTGAGCCGCCGACGGCGGCATGGAGATTAATATGGCATTTGACGCCGGTATGCTCGCGGCTTGCGTGCATGAAATAGAAAATTATGCCGTTCCCGGCAAGGTCGAAAAAGTGCTTGAGCCGACTGCGGATGAAATAGTCCTGCTGATCCACTCAAACGGCGGAAACGTCAGACTTTCGATCTCCGCCTCGACCAACACGCCGAGAATAAATATTACCGAGGAGTTGAAAGAAAATCCCGCAGTGCCGCCGATGTTCTGTATGCTTTTGCGTAAGCATCTGACCGGCGCCAAGCTCACCGAAATAAAACAATTGTCATTTGAGCGCGCCGCCGAGCTGGCTTTTGAAGCATACGACGAACTCGGATTTCGGTGCATGAAATATCTTATTGCCGAAACCATGGGAAAGTACAGCAATATTATTCTGCTCGGTCCCGACAAAAAGATCATCAGCGCACTGCGCATTATTGATTTTTCCGCGAGTCTGAAGCGCCAGATCCTGCCGGGTATGCTCTATTCCCTGCCGCCGTCGGGCGGCAGACTCGATCCGACCGAAGTTTCCGAAGCCGAATTTGCCTCGCTTTACGCTGCTGCGGACAACACGCTGTCTTCGGAAAGATTCTTACTTTCCTCTTTCATGGGGATAAGTCCGCTGATCGCGCGAGAGATCGCGTTCAGAGCCTGCGGTAACACCGCCGCTGTCCTCGCTGACTGCTCGGAGAAAGCCCTTTGGGCAAAGTTTCATGAAATATTCCTTACGGTTGCAACAAAGTGCTTCCGACCTGTAATCATCACCGATAGATCGGGCAAAATGATCGAATTTTCTTACACCGACATAACGCAGTACGGAGTCGATCACCCGAAAGTGTATCCCGATACCTTCGGCAAGCTGTTTGAGACCTTTTACGGCACATTGGAGCGCGACGAGCGGATACGCCAACGTGCCGGCGACATTTTCAGACTGCTGTCGAACGCCGAAACACGAATACGCAAGAAGCTTGCCGCCCAGCGCGCAGAGCTTGCCGAGTGTGCCGACAAAGACAAGTATCGGATAATCGCCGACCTTATCACCTCAAACATCCACTTGCTCAAGCGCGGCGACAAGGAAGCAGAGCTGTTGAACTATTATGCGGACGTTCCCGAAACGCTGCTTGTCAAGCTTGACGAAAAACTATCGCCCGCTTCCAACGCCCAAAAATATTATAAAAAATACAACAAAGCCAAGACTGCGGAACGCGTGCTTGCCGAACAGATCAAGCTCGGAGAAGCGGAACTTGAATATGTTTACACCGTGTTCGACGCGCTGACCAAATGCGAAAGCGAGGCGGACATAATCGAAATACGCCGCGAACTGTATCACGCCGGGTACGCCTCAAAGATGAAAGGCTATTCGGAGCACAAAACGAAAGCGCCCAAGCCG
>DHJP01000010.1 GCA_002404395.1 Clostridiales bacterium UBA4717 | reverse complement strand
AAGCATTGCAGGGTGCGGATTTGGTGATAAGCGGCGTAAACAGCTTCGGCGTAAGTTGGTTTGAATCAACCGTTTTGCCGCGCCTGCCCGATGAAGCGGTGGTGCTGTCTGTTACAAAGGGACTTGAGGCGCGCCCGGACGGCAGTCTCGTGAGCTTTCCGGAGGCTATGACCGAGCGTTGCGGCGGACGGTTAAGTATAAACGCGGTCGGAGGCCCGGTCATAAGCTTTGAGCTGACCCGCCGTGCACAGACCGAGATCGCTTTTTGCGGCAGAGATACGGCTGTGCTTGAACGGTTGAAAAAACTGCTTGAAACCGACTATTATCATATTACGCTGACTACCGATATTATCGGTCTCGAATGCGGAGTTGCGATGAAAAATGCATATGCGCTCGGCGTATCGCTTGCGATCGGACAAAATGAAAAAATACACGGCGAGAGTGCCGCAGAGCTGTATAATCCGCAGGCGGCATTGTTTACCGCGGCAACGCGCGAGGCGATGAAGCTGATGAAATTTGTCGGAGGCAAAGCAGAAACGCTCGCATTTTTTGCCGGTGACTTGTACGTAACTATATTCGGCGGCAGGACCCGCAGACTCGGAAAGCTGCTCGGCTTCGGCAAAACATATACGCAGGCACGTGAAATTCTGGCGGGCGTGACTCTTGAATCGGTTGCAATTGCGACTCTGGCGGCTGATGCGGTAAGAAAACTTGACGCGCGCGGAGAGCTTAACGCTTCGGATTTTCCGCTGTTGATGCTGATAGATTCGATAATCAACAAAGGCAAAGAAGTCGTGATCCCGTGGAATGATTTTGAAATCAAAGCTTAATATTGGTTAAATCTCCCCGAACGAATTTTTCGTTCGGGGAGATTTGTAATGTTTACAATATGTGCCTTAATGCATCCTGCACTGCGCCTTTTTAATTATTGCGTTTAGCAGTTTCGGGGATCGAGTCGCGTCCGATGCGGAAGTCAATGTTCGCACGTTTAGCCTGGCGTATCTGATCACAGCGTTTGATGTTATATAGCTTTCCGTCCTTTTCAAAGTGTGCGCCCGTTTGATGAAAAGCAAACGGGATATTTCTTTCAACGCATTGTTCCCGTAACGAAAGTATCCACTCATAACGGCAGAGACGTGCTTCAAGGCCTGATTCGCCGCTTGCGGAAACTTCTTCGATGGTGTCGTCGAGAAATTCCGACAGATCGATCGCTTCAAGCATAGGAGCGACGATTATTGATTTGTGTTTGAGCGGGAGCGCCTTGAATATCGGCAGTCTGAAATCGGCAAGCTGTTGATTTTCCACCGTGCATCCGACAAGCACATTTTCGTAGCCGTCTCCCCAATCCTCAGGCAGGAGGTTGGCGAGACGTTCGATGCGCTTGGTGAAAAAGTAAAAATAACAGTCGCTTCTTTCGCGGATCATACGCCAGCAGTCGTCGCGCCAGGCGTCGGCGGAATCAAGCAAAAAGTCCGAGGTGAAGCAGGTAAAAACAATTTTTCCGGGCGGCAGTTTGTAGCTTCCGTCTCTTTTTTTCTTTATCGGCAGATCAAAGTTTGCAGTTTTACGGCACACACTGCTTGATTTTTCCGCACCGTACATCTCATCCTGTCTGTAAACATAGCAATACTTGCAGCCGGGACTGATTTTTGTACAGCCGTGCCACGGATTCCAATCGGCATATATAGGATCGCGCGCTTTGGTGCTTATTACTTTACTCATATGTGCTAACGCTCCTTTTTGGCGGCAATATATTCGCTCGGTGTCTGACCTGCGAATTTTCTGAAGCTTCGGTTGAAGCTGCGCGGATTATTGAAGCCGCAGGCAAATGCCGCATCGAGTATTCCGTGACCGTCTGCGAGCATACGTTTGGCTTTTTCGATGCGGAAAGATGACGCGAAATCCGAAAAGCTCAGAGAGGTTATTTCCTTAAATCCGCGCGAAAGATAGTAACGAGAGTAACCGCAGGCGTCGGCAAGCGTTTCAAGCGTGATATCTTCGGAATAGTGCGCTTCAAAATATTCGGCGATCTTAGACGAAATTTCAATATAACGGTGATTTCTCGTAAGCTCTGCGGTGCTTTTTCGCTTTGCTCCGAATTGGCGCACCAGCGTCAGCATAAACTCCTCCGAGAGCGCACTCATGGCAATTTCACGGCAGGGAAGCGAGTCGCGCGATTCTTTGATTATG
Source organism: Clostridiales bacterium UBA4717 (assembly GCA_002404395.1). GTDB lineage: Bacteria > Bacillota > Clostridia > Oscillospirales > CAG-272 > UBA4717. Next base: position 1,194 of record DHJP01000010.1, on the reverse strand, counting down.
GATTTAATGAGCGAGTCCAGCCGACAGTAATTCGTATCTGCAGGGGTCACGTGAAAGGTTAATTCATAGTCAAACAATATGCTCGGCGTATGGAACTTCATAATGCAGTTACGGCAGATACTGTCCGAGCGAAAACTGTGGATCGCGCTCGGCGAGACAGTAAAAATATCGCCGCTGTCAAGCGGGACCTCACGGTTGCCGACTGTAATATTCATGCGGCCGCTTTCCGTATAGATGACTTCAAGCTCCTCATGATAATGCGGCAGATAGTTGAACATGACGTCAATGTTGAAGTCAACATACGGTGCGTGCGGCAATCCCTTGTTCTGACGCTCAAAATATCCGTGTTCCATCAGACCCCTCATTTCTTATGTGCTTTCATGCATGGATATTTTAGCATAAAAATAGCAAAAACGCAATATTTGTCCGAACGAAATCAAAAATATATTTGAATTTGAGCACGTGATATGAGATAATTTTGATGTAAAATTCAAAAGACGCATACAGTGCGGCGGAAAGGCTTGAATATGAAAGATTTTTTTGATATTAAAAAGGTGCGGTATGAGGGAAAGGATTCAAAAAATCCGTATGCGTTCAGGCACTATAACCCGGATGAGGTCGTCGGTACAAAAACTATGCGCGAGGCGCTCAGGTTCTCGCTGACCTATTGGCATACGCTCTGTGCCGACGGAACAGATGCTGCTTGCCGATGTGTTTGATACAGAGATCCTGTCGCTTGATATAAGCGTATCAATGGCTGAAGACAGCGGCAAGCCTTGACCTTATCAGCGAAGAAACGCTCTGAGAAGCGGCGGTCAAACTCTTTAAGTCGTGTTTTGAGCTTGGTATGTTCGACGATGACTGTGAATACGATAAACTCGGATACGAGGTACTTTGCTCAAAGGCGCACCGTGAGCTGAATCGTGAAATGGCGCGAGAGGGAATAGTGCTCTTGAAAAATAACGGTATATTGCCGCTTTCGCCGGATAAAAAAGTTGCGGTCATAGGACCTAACGCAGATAATTATGTTTCGCTTCTTGCAAATTATAACGGCGCTCCCACACGTCCCTACACCGTATTGCGCGGAATTGAGGAGTATACCGAGCCATATTACTCGCGCGGCTGTGAGCTTTGCAAGGATGACTCCGGCTCATGGGTAATGTGGAGCGACAGGGAGCATCTGCGCGACGCGGC
>DHJP01000033.1:3176-9264 GCA_002404395.1 Clostridiales bacterium UBA4717 | reverse complement strand
CGTGAGCGACGCTTACGCTTCGGCGCGCGACTTCAAGGATAAGTCCTTCACCGGGCGCACGCTCATCACTCTCGGCTACGGTGACGGAGGAGGCGGCACGACCGCCGATATGCTTGAAGCATATTCGAGACTGAAGGGCGGTCTGCCGGGTATGCCGCGGCTTGAAATGACGGGCGTTTCGGAATATTTTGAAAATGTCAGGCGCGATTTCTGCGACAGCGCCGCCAAGCTGAAACAAACGCCGAGATGGGTCGGCGAGCTGTATCTTGAAATGCACCGCGGCACTTATACGACCATGGCGAAAAATAAAAAGAACAACCGCAAAAGCGAGCTTGCGATGCTGACCTCCGAAACGGCGGCGCTTACCGACCGACTGCTGCTCGGCGGCAAATATCCGCGCGGCGCGCTTCGCGAAGCGGAGCAGACCATATTGCTTGATCAGTTTCACGATATTCTGCCCGGCTCGTCGATCAGGGCAGTGTACGACGATACCGACGCCGATTACGCGCGCGTTTTTGAAACGCTTGACGCCGTGCGCGGGCGCGCGCTTGATAATATCGTCGGAAGTATCGCGACCGACGGCGGTATCTTTGTTTATAATCCGTCGCCGTTTGAACAAAGCGGAACGGTCGAAGTTTTCGGCGTGAAGTATAACGCCGAAAACATACCGGCTCACGGCTGGCGCGTCGTGCGTGAAAAATACGGATCGGACGGCGTGCGCGTCGGCGATCACGTAATTGAAAACGAGTTTATCAGAGCAGAGTTCGATGAAAATTATGAGCTTAAGTCGATATTCGATCTTGAGCTCGGCGAGTTTATACCCGATCGTGCGCGTGCGAACCGCCTCGCGGTCTTTGAGGACTATCCGCGCGCATACGACGCATGGGAGATCACAAGCTACTATACGCAGAAACGCTTCGGCATCGATACATACGACTCGGTGAGCGCGATCGACGGCGGCTTTTCGGTAAGCCGCAGCTACGGTCATTCCGCCATAGTGCAGGAGATAGTGCTGCTTCCTCATTCGAGACGTATCGACTTTAAGACCCGCATTGATTGGCAGGAGGATCATGTGCTCCTGAAAGCTGAATTTCCGCTTGATATCCGCGCCGGGTTCGTTGACTGCGAGATCGCGTTCGGCAATATCAAACGCCCGACTCACGCAAATACGAGTTGGGACGCGGCAAAGTTTGAAGTGCCGGCGCATAAATGGGTCGATATGTCAGAGGGCGGACGGGGCGCAAGCCTTATGAACGACTGTAAATACGGCTACAGCGCACAGGGAGAGCTGCTTTCGCTCACGCTCCTTAAGGCGCCGGGCTGGCCGAATCCGGAAGCCGACCGCGGCGCGCATGAGTTTACCTATTCGCTCCTGCTTCATAAGGACGACTACCGTACCGATACCGTAAAGGAAGCTTACGCGCTGAATATGCCGCTTATCGCAAGGCCGCTCGGCGCGCAGTCGGGCGAGCTTCCCGAAAGCTTTTCGCTTATCAGCTCGGAGGCGGCGAACGCCGTCATCGAGACCGTCAAGCTCGCCGAAGAGGGCGAGTCGGTCATCGTGAGAATGTATGAAGCCCACGATAAGAAAACGGCGGCAAACATTATCTGCGGCTTTGATTTTGAGCGGGTGTATGAGTGCGATCTGCTTGAAAATACGCTTTGCGAGCTGCCGCACGAGGGACGCAGGCTCACGGTGAGGCTTAAGAACTTCGAGATCAAGACGCTTAAATTTGTAATCTGATAAATTTAAGCGACTCAGGCACCGCTGTCGGCATATATAAAAACCGCACGCTGATCAAAAGAAAAGCGTGCGGTCTCTTTATTCTGCCGTCCCTGCGGCGTCGGTGCCCGCAGTATCGTTTAAGCGATCCTTTACGTGCTCCACGCTTCCGTCGGGACGTTTGATAACCGTGTTGTCCATCATGTGTCTGACATTTGAGCGCATCTCCGAAATGTATTCCATTCTGAGCGCCTTTTGCTCGTTTGCTTCGGCGTCGGTCAGCGTCCGCTGACGTTTGATCTTCGATAATTCATTGATCCTCTCGATCTTATGCTTTTCCACTAACGTCCCTCCCTCACGTTACATCGTTTTAACAATTTGTTACAGTATAACACAAATTGGTAAAAAAATCAAGCAAACGGGAAAAACAATTCAAAAAATATTCATTAAAAAGTAACAAACGCATCGGATATTTGTACGAATTTAAAAGTGCCTGCGCCCGAATCGCGGAATTTCGGGCGCAGGCATAAAGCTTGGTTACGATAAAAGAATATGCAATTCGCTTGGTCGGTTTTACATCGCTGCGGTCAAAGTACGAGCAGCTGATCTGTTATAAAGCGGCCGATGGCGGCGCTTGTCCTTGAGCCGACGACAGTGTCGCTCACGACTCAGGACTTTGCTTTGCGAGTATTTGAGTCGGAGCTGTCGGTGCCCGCGCGCTTTTTTCCCTTGAAAGCGCCGACTGCTTTTTTGAAAAATCCGCCGCTTTCCTCAACTGTCCGCGTGAGTATGCGGAACATGGATTCCGAAGGAAAAGAAAAGATTATCGCAAGCAGGGCAACGGTTATCGGCAGACGCGCAATGCTGAATAACTCGGGCAAAAAGGCAAATGTGATTATCATGCCGAAAATATTCACAAGGAAAACGAAGGTGCGGTACTTGTTAAACGGCGTGCACAGACGGCGCAGGATCATAAAGCCGACGACCGAAAGCACGATCGTCGAGGCGGTGGCGATATCGTCCTTGCCGAGTCCGAATACCTGCCCCGAGATTGCGAACGAGCCGACGATGATCGCGTCGGTAAGTCCTGCCGGAAGCGCGCGTATCATGACATTCTTCATAAAGTGCCCCTTGATGCGGTTTTCGTTCTTTTCGAGCGCAAGCAGGAAGCCGGGCACTCCGATCGTGAATAAACTGATAAGCGAGATGTGAGACGGCTCAAGCGGATAGGTCAGCATCAGTATCGAGGTCATTATTGCAAGTAACAGTGAAAAAATATTCTTTACAAGGAACAGACTTGCCGAGCGTTCGATGTTGTTGACCACCCGCCTGCCCTCGGCGACCACACTCGGCATACGCGCGAAGTCCGAGTCGAGCAGGACCACCTGCGCCGCCTGCGAAGCGGCTTCGCTGCCTGACGCCATAGCAATGCTGCAATCGGCTTCTTTCATCGCGAGAATGTCGTTCACGCCGTCGCCGGTCATCGCCACGGTGTGACCCGCCGACTGCAGCGCGTTTACGAGCGTTCTTTTCTGATCGGGCTTGACCCTGCCGAAAACGGTAAACTCAAGCGCGGCGGCTTTGAGGCTCTCGTCGTCAAGCTTTGAAGCGTCAATATACTTTTCGGCGCCGTCGATCCCCGCGCGGCGCGCGACCTCGGCGACCGTGTCGGGATTGTCGCCCGAGATCACCTTGATATTCACGCCCTGCGCCTTGAAATAGCCGAAGGTCTCGGCGGCGTTCTCGCGTATCGCGTTGGTAAGCACCGCGAGTCCGAGCGGCGTGATATCATCGCCCGTACCCGAATCGCCGATCGGCTCGGACTGCCACGCGAGTACCAGCACGCGATAACCGCGCCCCGAGTAGTGAGCGATCTTTTCATTGAGTCCCGCGTCGATCGCACCGAGTACGAATTCGGGCGCGCCGAGCACATATGTGCCGTCCTCAAAGCGGACCGCGCCGAATTTTTTTGCGGAAGAAAAGGGAAGCACGTCGATCGCTTTTGCATTTCCCGACTGCCCGCCGAAATGCCGTCTGAGCGCTTCGGCAGTCGCGTTGTTGTCGGTGCTTGCGGAAATGTAGTCGCACAGCCTGTCCTTAAAATCCGAGTCGGCTTCAAGCGGCACGAGCCTGTAGAGCTGCATATCCGCCTCGGTTATCGTCCCCGTTTTGTCAACGCAGAGGATATCGGCGCGCGCAAGCGCTTCGATGCTCTTCATGTCGTTGAGCAAGACTTTTTTTGAACCGAGCCGTATCGTGCCGAGCGTGAGCGCCGCGGTGGTCAGCAGATAAAGCCCCTCCGGGATCATGCCGATTATCGCCGCTACGGTAGAGACCACGCTCTCCTTGAAAGTAAGCTTGTTTGCAAAAAAACTCATGTAAAAGAGCACGCCGGCGATCGGTATGAGAATTATGCCGATTATCTTGACGATCCGATTTACCGAGCGCATCATCTCCGACTGTTCGCCGCCGCGGTTCGATTTGGCTTCGGAGGTAAGCTTTGAGATATATGCATCGGCTCCGACGGCTTCAAGCACCGCCACGCATTCGCCCGAGACCACAAAGCTGCCGGACATCAGCGTGTCGTTTTCGCCTTTCGGGATCTCGTCGGATTCACCGGTCAGAAGCGATTCGTTCACCCTGACCGAGCCTGCGAGCACGCGCGCGTCTGCACAGATCTGATCCCCGGCGGAGAAAATAACGGTGTCGCCGAGCACAAGCTCCTCGGAAGAGAGTCTGACGCGCACGCCGTTTCTGAGCGCCACGGCGTGCGGCGCGTTGAGTAAGCTCATTTTGTCGAGCGTCTTTTTTGCGCGCAGCTCTTGGATTATGCCGATAAGCGTGTTGCCTATTACGATCGGCAGAAAGGTCAGATTTTTGAATGAGCCGACAATGCACAGCATCACCGCAATGACCAAAAAGATAAAGTTGAAGTATGTAAGCGTGTTTGACAGAATGATATCCTTGACGCTCTTGCCCGCGGAGACCTCGCTTTTGTTGACAAGTCCCTCCTCGATGCGCGCGCGGACCTCATCGTCGGTAAGTCCGACCTGCCCGTAAGTGCCGTTGTTCATGTTGAAGCCAAAATTCCTGCCGGCGTAGCCGGCGCACCGCCGACTGCTGACGCCGGCATAAATACCCACATAATTATAATACAACTTCGCGCCCTTTTCAATAAAAAAATATTAACTCATGATTAACGATTATCTGATCTGTACGTAGTTTCCGGATGCGCGGAATATGCGGCGTGCGCGTTTATGAATACCGTTTTTGACCGAACTGTGAATGTATTTGCAAGTTCAAAACCCGATCACGGCATTTTTGACCCGACGTATCGGGCAATATTGCGGAAAATCGACATTGATTTGAATGATAAAAAAATAAAAATTCATTTTTTTGTAAAAAACTATTGCAAAAGTTTCCGAAATGTTATATAATCATAACAAAATTAAATCAGCATCGGAGGATTAAAAAGATGAAGAAGAAAATTTTTGCGGCATTGCTCGCCGTGCTGGTCGTGGCAGGCGCGCTTGCGGGCTGCGGCGGCGCAAAGCTTACAATGGGCACCGGCGGTACCAGCGGTACCTATTACGCTTTCGGAGGCGTGCTCAGTCAGTACATAAAGAATAATGCCGGCGTTGAATGTGTGGCGGTTTCCACAGACGGTTCCAAGGCGAACATCCAGGGAATCGACGAGGGCGACTATCAGCTCGGAACCGTGCAGTCGGACGTTATGGCATATGCATGGAACGGCACCAATTCCTTTGAAAAGGACGGAAAGGTCGATACTTTCCGCGTGGTCGGCGGTCTTTACGCTGAGGCGGTCCAGATCGTGACCATGGATAAGAATATCAAGAGCATCGCAGATCTGGCAGGCAAGAGCGTTTCGATCGGCGCCCCCGCTTCGGGCGTTTATTTCAACGCGATCGACGTGCTGGCATCGGCGGGACTCACCGAGGACGACATCAAGGCTCAGTATCAGTCTTTCGGCGACAGCGTCGAGGGTCTCAAAGACGGTAAGATCGACGCGGCGTTTATCGTGGCGGGCCCTCCCACTCCGGCGATCACCGAGCTTATGACCACAAGCGAAGCATACTTGCTGCCGATCGACGGAGAATCGGCAGATAAGATCATGGCTGCCTGCCCGTACTATACCGAATACATTATTCCGGCAGGCACCTACAACGGACAGGATGCCGACGTCAGGACCATTGCGGTAAAAGCTACCATGATCGTTTCCGCAGACCTTGATGAAGATACCGTTTATAAGCTCACAAAGGCGATCTTCGACAATACCGAAGCGATCACCGCCGAGAACGCAAAGGGCGCGGAGCTTTCGATCAAGAACGCTACCGAGGGCATGAC
>DHJP01000033.1:1552-3148 GCA_002404395.1 Clostridiales bacterium UBA4717 | reverse complement strand
CGAGGGCATGACCGTACCTTTCCACAAAGGCGCGGCTAAATACTTTGCCGAAAAGGGCGCGACCGTCGAATCGAAATAAGCAATAAAAAAAAAACACGGATTTCCGTGTCGGCGAAGCCGATAAAATTACGGGCGCGAAGTCTGAGATCCCGCATGGCGGAAATTAAACTTTCGCGCGGAGTACATAATAACGAAGTGTCAACGGGTCTGCTGTAAATCACTTCCGATTTACAGCAGACTCATGTTTTTTATGACCGCCCCCGACGAAAGCGGCTTTCCGCGTTCGGGGCAGCGGAAGTTTAATATTACCGAAAGGAGAAACAAGGTGTCAAGCGAACTTAAAACGCATGAAATAACCGAAGAAGAGAAGCGCGCGATAGACGAAACGGTTGACGAAGTAATGAAGAAATACGACCGCGAATCGAATACGCGCGTCTGGGAAGGCGTTCCGAAAATTATTGTTACCTGCGTCCTTGCCGCTTTCTCGCTGTTCTGTATTTACGTGACCCTGTTTGCGACCTGGCTTGAGGAGATAAGACTTACAAGCTTTGTAGCGCTCATCGTTTTTATGGGGTACATGATCTTTCCGGCTAAAAAAGGAAAGCAAAAGGTAAATTCTCTCCCATGGTACGATATCGTGCTCATGGTCCTCGGTACCGCGGCGTTTCTGTATTTTACCTTTTTCGCCAAAGCAATAATCCAACAGGGCGCAAAGTTTGAAAGCTATCAGATAGCGATCGGTATCATCGGTATCCTCGCGCTGGCGGAGGTCTGCCGCCGTTCGGTCGGTCTGCCGATACTTATAGTGGCGGGCGCGTTTATCGTGTACGCGCTGACCGTCGGACTCAACAATCCCACCTTCTCGGGCAGACTCAAACTGCTTGTGCGTACGCTCTTTTATTCGAAAGAAGGAATACTGTCAACTCCGATAAACACCTGCTCCAAGTTTATTGTCGTGTTTATCATAATCGGAGCCTTTCTTGAGCGTACCGGAATTGCCGATTTTTTCATTCAGGCGGCAAATGCGCTCGTCGGACGGCTTTCGGGCGGTCCCGCCAAGGTCGCGGTGGTCGCGAGCGCGCTTGAAGGTATGGTGTCGGGTTCCTCGGTCGCCAATACCGTCGGAAGCGGCTCGGTCACGATACCGCTGATGAAAAAGACAGGATATAAGCCGGAATTTGCGGCGGCTGCCGAGGCGGCGGCGTCCACGGGCGGTCAGATAATGCCGCCTATCATGGGCGCGGCGGCGTTCCTTATGGCGGATTACGTAAATCTGCCCTACAGTAACATTATTGTTAAAGCGATCCTGCCGGCGGTGCTCTATTTTGTCGGTATCTTTATCGCGGTCCACCTTGAAGCGAAGAAGCTCGGACTGCGCGGACTCAATAAGGACGAAGTGCCGAAGATCAAAAATCTGATCGGCAAGAGCTATCTGCTTATTCCGCTTGCACTGCTTATCTACCTTGTAAGCTCCAACAGCAAGACCATTCAGACTGCGGCGGCGCTTGCAATAGTTGCCGCAATTGTCGTAAGTCTTTTCAATAAAGAAAACCGGATCACCCCCAAGCGTATACTCGAAGCGCTTGCGGCGGGCGG
>DHJP01000033.1:0-1491 GCA_002404395.1 Clostridiales bacterium UBA4717 | reverse complement strand
CGGCGGCGTGCGGCATCGCGGGGATCATCGCGGGCACGATCACCATGACCGGGCTTGCCAACGTGATAATCAACGGCATAGTCACACTTGCCGGCAGCCGCGTGATAATCGCGCTTTTCCTTACGATGATCTGCTGTATCGTCCTCGGAATGGGCGTGCCGACGACCGCAAACTATTGTATAATGGCGGCGACCTGCGCGCCGATCCTCGTGCGCATGGGCGTGCCGACCGTAGCGGCGCATTTCTTCGTGTTCTACTTCGGTATCGTTGCCGACCTTACGCCTCCGGTCGCGCTTGCGGCGTATGCCGGCGCGGCGATCGCACAGTCGAATCCGATGAAGACTGCGCTGACCTCCACAAAGCTCGCGATCGCGGCGTTCATCGTTCCGTATGCGTTTGCGCTCAACCCCGTAATGCTGTTTGAGGGCGATGTCGGAGCGCTTCAGGTCGTTATGATCGCAATTACTTCGCTTATCGGTATCTTCGGCGTTTCCGCCGGACTCGAAGGCTATATTTTCGCGAAGATGAACCCGATCGAACGCATCATGGCGGCGGTCGGCGGGATCTTGCTTATCGACCCGAATACCTTAAGCGATATCATCGGTGTTGCGCTTGTCGCGGCAGTGGTGGTAATACAGCTGTTGAGACGCAAAAAGGCAAAAGCCGCGGCTTAATGCCGGCGGCTGAACCGCAATCCGAAATAAATTCAGGCACCCGAAGCCACGGCATACCGCCCGACTTCGGGTGCCGTTTTGCGCAGTACGGGCACTGAAGGCTTGCGGCGGGACCGCTTTTATGAGAAAGACTTTTCCGTATATCGCCGCGCGACCGCCGCTTTGCTTACCGTTTTGCGCGGCGGCAGGTCAGGTCTGACCGCCCCTGCTCCCCGAATTCTTGCGAAACAGGGTCATAAATCCCGAAAAGGCCAGCAGTATGCCGAAAAGCCGCCGTATCAGCTCGGGACGTATCCTTGCGGCAAGCGCCGAGCCGGCGAGCGCGCCGAGCACGCCCGCCGAAGCAACGATAATAAACAGCGCAAAAGGTATCTTGCGCTTTTTTATGTGAATGATGAGCGAAGCACCCGAGGAAAACAGAAAAAAGATCAGATTGATGCCCTGCGCCTTGAGCTGTTCAACGCCGGCGAAGAGCGAGAGATAAATTACAAGCAAGCCTCCGCCGCCGATGCCGAGTCCCGCAAGCATGGAGGTGATTATTCCGGCGCAAAATGCGGCTGTGTTCATAAGCGTTCACCCGAGTTCCGATCTTTGATTTTTCGCCGCGCCGTTTCCGACGGCGCGCGGCGGATTTGAGCTTTTCTGACGGTTCATGTATCCTTAAACTGCGGACCGCTGCGCAAGTGTCGGTGATCTTCGGCGGTAAGAGCCTGTATGACCTCCAATGCCGCGCGCTCACAGGATCATGCGCACACCTGCGTATATCACCATTATCGCAAAAAGCTTTTTGAGTGCGTTCGTATTGATGATATCGAGC
>DHJP01000118.1:1303-3812 GCA_002404395.1 Clostridiales bacterium UBA4717 | reverse complement strand
ATCGAAAAGGTGGAAGCGCAGGGCGACGAACCGGCTTTCTACCGTGTTACTTCAAAGATTTCCGGTTCTGTGAAGGACTCGCAAAGTAAGTCTTACTTCAAACTCAAATCCGACGGATTTGACTACGACCTCGGCAGATCACCGTATATGGCGGTCGGGATTCGTTCGGATGCTGCTTACGCAAACAACTATTCCGAGATGAATATTGAGATCGGCGGAACTACTTTGTGGGGACTGCCGAGTCTGAAAAAAGGTACTGAGATTACAAAAACGGTGATCGATCTGACAACTCAGGCAAAAGGCGGAAACGGCAGCGCCATAGTCGACGGCGACGGCGCCAAGAACTATGAGACTTATATAAAAGGCAATAAGCTTGATAAGCTGATGGTAAGGATCTCATGGGGGCAGGGTGCTGTGCTTAGCGAGGGTCAGACGGTTGACGTGGTTTATGTTGCGTTCTTTGACACAAAGAGTGCTGCTGAAAGCTTTACTTTCTGAAAATAAGTACCGTTTTAACAAAATGCTGCCGCAGAGTCATTATGGCCCTGCGGCGGTGAATTTTTTACTGTCCGAGTCGATCGCAGTCAGAGATGCTGCTTGCAACTTCACCTGATGCATTGAATCAATTGCAAAAAAACTCGCACAGGTCGTCGTCAACCTGCGCGAGTCGGAGTTATTTAATTATTTCTGCGGAATTATCAGACCGTAGTTTCCGCCGTGGCGTTTGTAAACTACGCAGATCTCTTCGCTTGTCGCGTCTCTGAACACGTAAAAGTCATGTCCCGTCAGATTCATCTGAAGTATCGCTTCCTCTGCCGACATAGGCTTTACCGCAAAGGTTTTGGTGCGGATATTGAATTCGCTTTCCTCTTCGTATGCTTCGCTCTGATCGTATACTATATCACGGTGTGCCGAATCGCGCATGCGCTTTTCAAGCCGCGTTTTGTTCTTCCGTATCTGGCGGACGATCGTGTCTACAGCGGTGTCGAGCGCGTTCTGAAATGTTTCGTCGCATTCCTCACTGCGGAACATATTGCCTCCGGCAGTTATCGTCAACTCAATGCGCTTATCGTCACGTTCGCTTTTGAATTTGACGTTAGCGCTTGCATCTTCTTTGAAATATTTATCAAGCTTTGCAAGCTTCTTCTCTACGATCGGGATCATTTCGTCCGGTACGTGAGTCTGCTGTGCACTTATCGTAATCTTCATAAACTTACCACCTTTGCTGTTGATTTTCGTAAACATTACCTGTTTACACTCATATTATAGCATATGAATTGTGAAAAATCAATAGACGGTGTATAAATCTTTGTTTCAAAAATGTTACCTTTCTCCGGTAAGATATCCGAGTTTGAACAAAAGCTCCGCGGTGAGCATGCCGCCGCCTGCAGCGCCTCTCAGCGTATTATGATGTAAGCCCACAAACTTGTAATCAAAGAGCGAATCCTCTCTGAGTCTGCCGACGGTCACTCCCATGCCGCCGTATATGTCGCGGTCAAGCTTTGCCTGCGGACGGTCGGGTTCGGACATATATGTTATAAATTGTTCGGGCGCGTGCGGAAGTTTCAATTCTTCGGGCATTCCCTTGTAGTTCTTCCAAGCTTCAAGTATCTGTGCTTCGGAAGGACGCTTCCTGAATTTTACAAAAACCGCTGCGGTATGACCGTTCGACACCGGCACTCTCAGACACTGTGCGCTGATGCGGATGTCGGAGCATGGCTTAACCTCGCCGTTTTCAAGCTTGCCCCAGATCTTCAACGGCTCAATCTCGCTTTTTTCTTCTTCGCCGCCTATATAGGGAATAACGTTGTCGAGAATCTCGGGCCATTCTTCAAAGGTTTTGCCTGCGCCCGAGATTGCCTGATAAGTGGTAACTGCAACTTCATACGGCTCAAATTCGAGCAGAGCGGAGAGCGGCGGCACGTAGCTTTGTATCGAGCAGTTGGGTTTTACCGCAATAAAACCGCGCTTGGTGCCGAGGCGCTTGCGCTGTGCCGCGATCACTTCAAAATGCCCGGGGTTGATCTCGGGAATGACCATGGGCACATCGGGAACCAGACGGTTTGCGCTGTTGTTGGAAATTACCGGAAGTTCGGCTTTCGCATACGCTTCCTCAAGCGCACGGATCTCGTCCTTTTTCATATCGACCGCACAGAAAACAAAGTCGCATTTTTCGCGCATTGCATTTATATCGGCGGCGTCGATCACCGTCATATGCTTCGCGTATTCGGGCATCGGGATATCGAGCTTCCAACGACTGCCGACTGCTTCGGTATATGTCTTTCCCGCCGAGCGTGCGCTTGCGGCGAGCGCGGTAACATTAAAATAAGGGTGATTATCGAGCAGGGTGATAAAACGCTGCCCGACCATTCCGGTTGCGCCGACGACCCCGGCGCGCAGTTTTTCTTTCATGTTTCTCTCACTTCCGGCGTAGCCGGCTCGGTATGCAGGATCCGTTGCCGCCTGCATTCGGACGACAAAATTTCAAACATATAATAATATAATATCA
>DHJP01000118.1:0-1261 GCA_002404395.1 Clostridiales bacterium UBA4717 | reverse complement strand
TTTTTTGATCAATTCCGCGAGCCGCAGCCCGTAAAATCCGAACGTATCCGATTTTTTGTGCTCTTTGCCTAAAAATGACGGCTCAATTTTGTTGTATTTTTTATTCACAAATTGTCTGAAAGCTATTTACAAATCAAATCGTCTGTGATATAATAGCCCTCGGAGATCCGAAAACACTATGACGGCAGAATGCGCTTAGTTGACTCAGGACACGAAGTTAATAAAGCTTTTTTGCCGCATATAGTGATAGTTTGCTGTAGGCGGTATTTTTTTGTGCAATTGACAAAAAGTACATAAAACGTCTGCGCAGGCGGGAACTCCCGAAGAATTTATTTATTTTTGCAGAAAGCCGAACCGCATGGCAGATGCTGCGGCTTTCGGAAAGGTTGGCTGAAATGGCTGAAAAAACACAGATCGGAAACGACGGAATACGCGACGCGCGCAAACTCGGCGTTCCGAAAATGCTTGTCCTCGGATTCCAGCATATGTTCGCAATGTTCGGAGCGACCGTGCTCGTACCGTTGCTTACCGGACTTGACGTTGCGACCACACTTCTTTTTGCTGGTCTCGGCACTCTGCTGTTCCATGTAATCACCGGAATGAAGGTTCCGGCGTTCCTCGGTTCGTCCTTTGCATTCCTCGGCGGTTATGCCGGAGTTAAAGCGATGGGCGCCGCAAACGGACTTACCGAAGCGCAAATGCTTCCGTATGCCTGCCTCGGCGTTGCCTGCGCGGGTCTTGTGTATCTTGTACTTGCCGCGCTTATCAAGGGGCTCGGTGCAAAGCGCGTTATGAAATTCTTCCCCCCGATCGTAACCGGACCTATCATAATCGCGATCGGACTCGGCCTTGCGGGCAGTGCGGTAAACAACTGTTCGACCAATTGGGGGCTCGCAGTTGTCGCGCTTGCAATAGTTGTGGTATTCAACATCTGGGGTAAGGGAATGGCGAAGATCATCCCGATCCTGCTTGGTGTGCTCGGCTCCTGCGCGGTCGCCGCAATCTGCGCCTTGGCTTTCGGTCAGACGATTACCACCGCAAACGGCGATGTGATCGCTTTCCTCGGAAATGAGAGTATGACGCTCTTCTCGGTCTCGGCACTTGAAAACCTTAAAAACGCCGCTTGGATCGGTATCCCGGTCGTATGGGAACACACTGTATTCGGCGGAGTAGACTTCTCAAACACCTCGCTTATAATCAGCTCGATCGTCGCGATCATGCCGATCTCGCTTGCAACCATGATGGAGCATATCGGTGATAT
>DHJP01000088.1 GCA_002404395.1 Clostridiales bacterium UBA4717 | reverse complement strand
CGCCCGAGATCGGTCAGTCTCTCTGAGTTTTCATGAGAGCCTCCGAGCTGATTTCTGCCGCCCCATGCAAGCGTTACGAGTCTGACTCCGAGCGAGCGCAGCATCTCAAGTCTGGACAATTTGGTATCGACTAAATTCGCGCCCTCCACTGCAAGCACAAGCGAAGCGTTTCCGCACGACTCGTTTTTTTTGATATCATCGCCGCATACCGCCTGCGCGACCTTGAGTCCGGCATACTCCGCGGCGGCGAGCTGTCCCTTGAAGTATGCGGCAGTGTCAAGGAAAACGTCGTATGCTTCGTCGTTTGAAAAGCGTTTGTCAGACCAGACCGCCATTACCTGTATGTAATTATCGTATTTGGCAAGATTCGAGAGCGAAAGCATGGTCTTTCCGAAGTTATCGACCGCGGAAATTTTTTCTTTACGGGCGCGGTACAGGGTATCGCAATGCAGATCGCAGATTTGCTTTTTCACAGGCACCTCCGAAAGTATTTACCTGAGTGAAGTGTCCGAACAAAAAGCCGCTCTGATATGCTTTATCGAGCACGCCGAAAGCTTAAGCGTATCGCCTGAAGAAAACCGAGTGTCTATCGGCGGTATCAAAAGCTCTATCACGTCTATGCGCGGCAGTTTGCCGACAAGCGCTTCGTTTTCAAGGTTTTCTGCCATAAACCGGTTTGCCGCGAAAACAATGTTTGCGCGCTTCTTTGAATTGACGCGTTTGGACGGTCTGTGAACGGAATGTCGGCTTGACCGGACGGCTTTGGTTCGCGACTTCACTTCAATAAAAACAATATATTCGCCGTCAAGCGCAATTATGTCGATCTCCTTATGGGAAGCATAATAGTTTGAGTCAAGCAGGATATAACCCTGCCCGGCAAGGTACTCGCGCGCGATCCTCTCGCCCTGTCTGCCGAGTTCGCGGTTATTTATGTTTTTCATTTTTCAAGGAATTTCAAAAAGCTTTTGCGGTAAAACTCAAGCGGTCCGAGCCGCCTTACCAGCTCCATATGCTCGCGCGTCGGATAACCCTTGTGCTTCGCGATCAGATATTCGGGATGTTCGCGGTCAAGCTCCGCGCAGAGCCGGTCACGCGTGACCTTTGCGAGTATTGACGCCGCCGCGACCGACGGTGATTTAGCGTCTCCGCCGACAAGTGCAAATGCCGGCAGTTCAAAGCCGCGCGTGCAATTTCCGTCTACGAGCACCGCGTCCGGTGTAAGCGCGAGCGCGGCGATCGCACGGCGCATCGCGAGCATTGAAGCGTTGAGTATGTTAAGCTCGTCGATCTCGGCGGGCGATGCCGAGCCCGTCGCCCACGCCGCGGCTTTTTCTTTTATTTCTTCAAACAGCGCTTCCCTTTTCTTTTCGGACAACTTTTTTGAATCGTTAAGTCCTTCGATCGGGAGCTCGCGCCTGAGAATGCAGGCGCCGGCAACTACCGGTCCGAGCAGAGGTCCGCGCCCCGCCTCGTCGGTCCCGCATATGAGCGTATATCCGCGCGCGGTCAGTTCGTCCTCATACTGCCAGCCGAGCGGTTCGGTCATTTTTCCTGTCATGCTCTCTGCCTCTTTCCCGGCCGCTCAAGCGTGATCCTGCCGAGCTTGCCGCCGCGGAATTCGTCAAGCAGCATTGCCGAAGCGCGCTCGACGTTGACCTCGCCTCCCGAGATGATGCAGCCGCGTTTGCGCGCGATCTCAAGAAACAGCTCGTAGTCGTCATATTCGTCGTATTTTGAAAGCTCGCCGAGCTTGTACCGTTCGCTGAGCAGGTCGGGATAAAGGCGCCTGAGTCTGCCGCACAGGCGCATTGCTATAAGCTCTGTATCAAGTATCCGATCCTTTATCGCTCCCGTCATGGCAAGATTCTCGCCGACGGTCTCGTCCTCAAATTTCGGCCAGAGCACGCCCGGCATATCAAGCAGGTCAATACCGATCGACGTTGAGACCCATTGCTTGTCGACCGTGACGCCGGGACGGTCCTCGACCTTGGCTTTCTTATTTCCGGCAAGCTTATTTATCAGCGAGGATTTGCCGACGTTCGGTATCCCCACTATCATGGCTTTGAGCTTGCGGTTCATGCCGCGGCTTTCGTAGCGTTCGACCTTTTCGGAAAGCACACGTCTGATCGCGGGTGCGATCTCCGATATGCCCTGACCGCTTATGACATCGGTGATGAGCGCGCCGCGCGAGCGCGCCGAGCTTGAAATTTCGCCTTTGAATGCCTCGAACCAATTCGGGTCGGCAAGCGCCGCCTTATTCATCAGCGTGAGCATCGGCTTGTCGCCGATGAGCCTTGAAAGCTCGGGATTGCGCGAGCTGTACGGTATGCGCGCGTCAATCACCTCGATAATTATGTCAACAAGCGTGAGCGACTCGGTTATCATTCGCCGGGTCTTTGCCATATGCCCCGGGAACCATTGTATCTGATCTGATGGCATAGTTCTCCGCGTCGGCGCAGCCGACTCATAGTTATGCGGCGTCAGTCATCGCTTGAGTCCGACTCGTTTCTGCCGCAGCATTTTTTATATTTCTTGCCGCTTCCGCAGGGGCAGGGATCGTTTCTGCCAATCTTTACTCCGGCGCGGATAACGGTAGGCTTTTCGGGTTCTTTTTTGACCGCGCCGGCATTGAACAGCGAGTTCATTCTGCCGTCGGTAGCTTCTTTGAGCACCTGCACGCGGACTGCCGGCTTTTCTTTCGGCATTACCGAGAGTATACGTCTTGTGACCGTCTGTTTTATCGTGAATATCATCTCGTCAAACAGGTCGGCTCCCGAGATCTTGTACTCGTTTATCGGGTTGCGCTGAGCATAGCCCTGGAGGAAGATGCCGCTTCTCAGCTGATCCATCGCTTCAAGGTGCTCGATCCAATTTTCATCGACCGAACGAAGCAGTACCACGCGTTCGACTTCGCGCATATCGTCGCCGAACAGCGCCTCCTTTTCGGCGTAGACCCTGCCGCTGCGCTCACGCAGGAACCGTTTGATATCGTCGGCGCTGATGCGGTCGAAATCGTCCGTGCTGTATCTCAGATCGCCGTCGGCGGTAAGATAGCCGTAAAAATACTGTCTGATATTGTCAAAGTTCCAATCATCAGCCACCTCAGCCTTTGTATTTTCATTGACGACCCAATCTATCACATCTGAGATCATACGCTTGATCGTCGGGCTCATGTCGTTGCCGTTCATGACCTCGCGGCGCTGTGAATAGATGATATTACGCTGTTGGTTCATAACGTCGTCATATTCGATGACCGATTTACGATAGTTGAATTCTCTTTCCTCGATACGCTTCTGCGCCGATTCGATAGAGCTTGAGATTATTCCCTGATCTATCACATCGTCTTCGCCGAGTCCGAGCTTTGAGACCATATTTTTCAGATTTTCACCGCCAAACAGACGCATGAGGTCGTCCTCAAGCGAGAGGAAGAAGCGCGAAGCTCCCGGATCTCCCTGACGTCCCGCACGTCCGCGAAGCTGGTTGTCGATACGGCGGCTGCGGTGGCGTTCGGTGCCGAGAATGAACAGACCGCCTGCGCGTCTGACTTCATCCGCTTCGGGCGCGATCTCCTGCTTATACTTTGCCGTAAGCTCGTTAAATTTACGCCTTGCCTCCACGACCTCCTCAAGGGTCTCCTCCGAGGTATCGACCGCAAGATGAATGATATTCTCGGGCACCTCCTGCCGACGCAGTTCGGTCTTTGCCATAAATTCGGCATTACCGCCGAGCATTATATCGGTTCCGCGTCCCGCCATATTCGTGGATATGGTGACCGCGCCGAGCTTACCGGCCTGTGCGACTATCTCAGCTTCCTTTTCATGATACTTGGCGTTGAGCACGGTATGCTTAATGCCCTCTTTTTTGAGTATCGCGGAAAGCTCTTCGGATTTTTCGATAGAGACTGTGCCGACAAGCACCGGCTGACCCTTTTCATGACACTCGCGTATCTGACGGACGATCGCGCGGTTCTTGCCGGCAATCGTCGAATAGACGGCGTCGTTCATGTCGTTTCTTATCATCGGCTTGTTGGTCGGGACCTCCACCACGTCAAGCGCGTATATCTCGCGGAACTCGCTTTCTTCGGTAAGCGCGGTTCCGGTCATACCCGAAAGCTTCTTGTAAAGTCTGAAATAATTCTGGAAGCTGATGGTGGCAAGCGTTTTATTCTCACGCTTGATCTCGACTCTTTCCTTGGCTTCGATCGCCTGATGCAGGCTGTCGGAATAACGTCTGCCGTACATGATACGTCCGGTAAAGCCGTCGATTATCAGCACCTCGTTATCCTTTACGATATAGTCAACGTCGCGCTTCATCGTGCCGTAAGCGCGCATCGCCTGGTTTATATGGTGAGCGATAGTAGCGTTTTCGGGGTCGGAGAGATTTTCGATCCCGAAAAATTTCTCCGCTTTTTCGATTCCGTACTTTGTAAGGCTGACGTTCTTTGCCTTTTCGTCCACAATATAATCGGCGTCAACGTCGTCGAGCAGTTCCTTTTTATCGGCTTCGGTGATAACGAATTTACGGAATCCGCGCACGAGCTGGTCGGCTTTGCCGTAAAGCTCGCTGACCGGGTCGCCGAGTCCCGATATGATAAGCGGAGTGCGCGCCTCATCAATGAGTATCGAGTCTACCTCGTCAACGATCGCAAAGGCGTGTCCGCGTTGATACAGCTGTGTATTATAGATCGCCATATTGTCGCGCAGATAGTCAAAGCCGAATTCATTATTGGTGCCGTACGTGATATCGGCGCGGTAGGCGTTCTGCTTTTCAAAAGGATCCTGATCGTGATGTATAAGTCCGGTTTTGAGTCCGAGAAAGCCGTAAACTCTGCCCATTTCGTCACTGTCGCGCTTTGCAAGGTATTCGTTTACGGTAACAATATGAACTCCCTCTCCGGTAAGCGCATTGAGGTATGCAGGCAGGGTCGCCACCAGCGTTTTGCCTTCACCTGTCTTCATTTCGGCGATCCTGCC